>JBPCWB010000750.1:0-7353 GCA_051009955.1 Hyphomicrobiaceae bacterium
AGTCAGGAGATGTGACGACAAGATCGTGATCACCACGTAACACTTCGCAAATGATCTCAAGAAACGGTGTGCCAGCTGTCACCACGACTGAAGCATTTGTCACACCTTCTGCGTACGCAGCCGGTAGTAACCGGTTGAGCCGTTTCTCGCGCTCTTCCAGACCCTGTGGTGTAGCATAGCGATCGGGCACAACATCGATTAGTGTGAGTTTGGCGTCGTTGTTGCGCGCGAGCGCAAGTGACTGCGCGAACACAGCGTCAGCACCAATTTCATCATGGTAAACTGCAAGAATATTCTTGAAACGGCGCATGAGAAGTCGTTCCTGAAAATCAAGGGCTTCGTGTGAGAAATTGCAGCAGCTGCTTCTCGTCGTCGGTCAGAAAAAACCCGGCCTAAGCTGGCTGGGTATTCATGGCAATCGACTGCAACCGTTCTTTCAGCCGCAGCCGCTTCCTCTTAAGGGTCTGCAACGTCATCCAGCACGGCAAGGGTCGCTTTAATTCTTCGGAGATTTCAGTCTCGATGACGGTCTTGCGTCGCATAAGGGCAAAGAAGTGAGCCTGTAGGCGCCTCTCAAGCATGTGCCTCATCTGTGTCTCCTGATAGATATTTGGTCAGCCTGTCTCTGTTAAATGGGTTACTCGCCCGATCTATCAAATTCAAAATGATCGACATTTTGATAGAATTATTCTATTGATCTCGGATTGCGAGATCATGCAAGTAAGGGACGATGCATGCCGAGCATCCGGCAACTGGAATACCTGCTGGCGGTGGATGACGCCCGCCATTTTCGCAAGGCTGCCGCCAAAGTTGGTGTCAGCCAACCGACGCTAAGCGTGCAGCTCGCCACCATGGAGAAAAGACTTGGCGTGCAGCTCATCGAGCGTAGCCGCTCTCGCGTTCTGCTAACTCCCATCGGACAGGAAATCGTTGAGATCGCACGTCGCATATTGCGCGACGTTCAGGAAATCCGAGATGTTGCAACGCATCAGCTCGGACATCCCGGAGGCACGATCCGTCTTGGCCTTCCTCCAACCATCGGCCCCTATCTGTTGCCGCGCGTCATTCCGCGCGTTCACAGGTCGTATCCCGATCTGAAGCTCTACGTTCGCGAAGAAGTTCCGCATGGCCTCCCTGGCAGCCTTGAGCAGGGTGTGCACGATCTTGTCATCATGCCGGTGCCCGTCAAGGCTGACGGACTAGAGTCAATGCCCCTCTTTCGCGAACCACTCCACTTAATTGTTCCGAGCGACAGCGATCTTGGCAAGCGAGACCAGATCGAACGAAAGGACTTGAAGGGCCGATCAGTATTGACGCTTGAGCCCGGGCACCAACTTCGAGAACAGGTCGATGCCATTTGCTCTGAATTCGGTGCCGACCTCTTGAACGACTTCGAAGGAACCAGCCTGGATACCGTGCGCCAAATGGTGGGCATGGGGATGGGCCTTTCGTTCCTTCCCGGCCTTTATGTGCATGCCATGCTCGGCAAGGACAGCACCGTCAAGACCGTCGAACTCAGGGGGCGTGCGATCTACCGAACAATCGGCCTGCTGTGGCGCGACACCTCAGCCCGCAAGGCCGAGTACGAACTGCTGGCCAATCACATTCGGGAAACGATCAAACGCAGTTTCCCGAAGTTTCAGATCATGAGTTGAGCGTCCGCTGTTGAGCGCACCGGGTACTCAAGTAGTGAACGTCACTTGACGACAAAAACAGCTTTTTGCGAGTCACCTTTCGTGCCGGGAATTTTCAACTCGAACGTGCCCGGGCGGATTGTGACGAATGACATCGTTGCCTTGCCGTCATTATCAAACTCGAGGCTCGCAAGACCGAGCGGACGCACTTCAATGTCATTGATGACGACCTCGTTGACCCAGACATTGCGAAAGAATTCAGGACCCTCGATCGCCAGTTCGGCCGAGCCGTCGGAGATAATGTCGATGCTGTAGTACTTGCCGGCTTGAAGCTCATAGGGCTTCTCGGCTAGCGGCTTGCCTGAAGCCAGCATTATGGGAGGGAGACGCTTCTTGCCGGTGAGAAGACCCGCAAAGCCTTCGGCGTTTGCGGTTAAAGACGCCGTCAAGGCAAAGGCTCCAACGAGCAACCCGGCAACCAGTTTTTTCATGAGAACAGTTTCCTCCAACGTCTGTTGTTTACTTGCAGTCACTAGTCCTCTGCCACAACCACACCCCACGGGAAGCGTCCCGTCGATATGGATTTGATGACCTTTTCACTGGCAACGTCGATGACGGACACGTCGTTCGAAACACCGTTGGTCGAGAACAGGTATTTTTCATCCGGCGTAAACCCAAGCTGCCAGACACGCTGCCCAACCAGAAGATATTTTTCCACATCGAACGTCTTGCCACTTACGATGGCGACACGGTTCGACGGGCCAAGCGCGACAAACGCCTTTGCGCCGTCCTTCGTCAGGCGCACACCGACAGGTTGCAGCGCCTCTTCTGCGACCCCCGGGACAGCAAACGTCACCTTCTTCATAATCTTGCGCGTCGCCGGATCAATGACACTCACCGTGCCACCGATCTCCGACGTCACCCAAAGCTGCGAGCCGTCGGCGCTGAACTGCGCAAATCGTGGCCGTGAGTCCACGAGCACGTTGTCGGTGATCTTGTAGGAGCCCGTGTCGATAAAGTGTGCCATATTCGTGGTTTCGGATGTGTTGACGAGCACCTTGCCATCCGGACTAATGCCCATTCCTTCCGGTTCGACACCGACGGGAACTTCTCTCAGCACCTTGTTTCTAAAAATATCGACGACGGTAACGAGGTTGTCATCCTCGTTCGCAATGTAAAGCGGGTTGCCCGACGGATGCAGAATGAACAATTCCGGATCAGGCCCCGACGGCAATGTCTTGACGAGCTTCAATGTCTTTCGGTCGAACACCTGCACCGTGTCATCGTCGCTGGCGCAGACCAGCAACCATTTTCCATCCTTCGAAATCGTGATGCCGCGCGGGCGTTGACCGACTTTGAAGGTGTTGGTGACCTTCAGCGTCTCGCTGTCGATCACGGTGACGGTATTGTCCTTCTCATTCGACACATAAACCGTGTAGGCCGTCGCTGGCCGAGCCATGATGAGCGGAGCACCGACCAATAGCGCAAATAGGAGGCCGAACATCCGATTCGGTTCAAACGTCTCGGTCAAAAGGTGCATTTTGCCTCCGGTTTGTCGGCGCCCAGCGTGTCGAGCTGCGAGTGCTGATGCAAGAAACCTTGTTGCGGAGAAACCGATACCATTGCGCGAGGGGCAGCCAGCAGGATCGGTTGACGCAGTTGCCAATTCCACGGCCGAAACGTTAATTTCTGTCCCTTGAACCCGGCCAGCTCAAGGTCGTCACCACGAATGTAGTCTCGGATTCTGGCAAATTCACCGCTGTTCGTTCGTGTTGCCCCTTCGCCAATTAGCCGGATAGGCGCCCAGACGTTGTAGTCGAGCGCGGTCATCCGCCGCTTGTAGGTTTTGAAGAATCGCTTTTGCAACTGAGCTGCCCCCCACTGCTCATGAGTGCGATGCCAGCTCGTTGGAACCAGGCCCTGCGTCCCGGCAACTGGGCGTGGTGACCACGTGCGGTAGGCGAGGTACTCACCAAATTCACCAATTTCGTCCGCGACGATCATTACGTCGTAGTTGGCCCCCTGCGTAAATTTCGGAACCTCAGCCTGTGCGGTGCGGCGGGCATCGGGCCCGTAATCCCAGATCTTTTCTTCGACGATTTTTCCGCCGAATTTTTTTGCCGCTCGGCGAACGGCATCCGCGTAGAGCTTGTCTCCATCACGACGGCCGGTTACCAGAAACCACTTCGTCCAGCGCTTCCAGATCAGGTATTGTGCAAGGCCGTCCGCCAACATAGACCGGCTTGGTACGATGTGCATTACGTTCGCCCGGCACGCTTCGCCCCGCAAGCGGTCATCGGGCGCGCCGGCGTTGAACAGCAAAACATCTTGCGCTTTCGCCTTGTCCGCGATGGCGATCAGCCGGTCCGCCGACACATTCAGAACGACAAACTGAATGCCGCTTTGCACAAGTTCGTCAAAAGCGTTCAGCACGTCGCCATCCGGTGGAACGGAAACGGCCTTGAGACTGAACTTCTGTCCGAGAAAGCGGCCGGTCGTATTGTTGTCCTTGACGGAAAGCTCTCCGCCCGCGAGGCCTTCGTTGTCGGGCGGGACGTCGAGATTGGAAAGCTTGGGCGGTCGTTCCGCGACTTGCCCGAGCAAACCAATTCGCACTTCAACAGGATCAGCCGCAAACGATCGTTGGGCCGCGCAGTTTATCAGCGCCGCCGAAAGAACGGTCATCGCGAAATGCGCCAGAAAGCGACGAACCCTGCCTTCGGATTGCTGCACGTGGACGCCCCTTTCACTCACAAACCCTATCGCCGCCAGATCACTTTCTCCATTGGTATTTTGTCTTTGCAAGATGGAAAATCAACGGAAGCCCGCGTTCCGATGACACGAGACAAGTGAGATCTGTCTGTCTCGCAATCACGCCACACGGTATGTACGATTGTTCCCGGCGAGGTAGCCTGCGCTTACTCCACCATTGTCACAAGTTGGTGCGGCTGGCCGCGTTTCCCATTCTGGATCTTCGGCGCCTGCCAACAACCCCAGCTTGTGACTTTCGTTTGGCCCGACTGTCCAAGACGTGTCACCAGCGACCCGAGCGATCATGACGCGCTCGGACGGCACCGTTCTTCGGCACGACAATTGGGCGTACTCATTTCGTCAGCGTCGACGCCTTCCCCTCCAACGCCAATGGTTTGCGTGTGCGGTTCCACTTCGACTGAAACGGATCCTATCTGGCAGTAATCAATGCAGAAATCCGCGCCCATCGGTTTCTACATATCGCTTGCCGGACTGCTTGATAAAGGGGCAGTGACCACAGACGCGTCAACCGTTGAGCTCTAGCTGCGCATTCTTCCGTTGCGTCTCTTTCCAGGCGATCACCCTGGTACGCTCATGCTGTCGGATGGACGTGAACCGTTGAGCAAAAAAATCGAGAAAGACGCGCAGTTTCAGTGGCACCAGACGAGACGATGGGAAGATGGCCCAAATCGCAGAGTCGCCGGCGACATCGTAGTTGGTCAAAACACGCACCAGGCGACCGCGTTCGATTTCTCTGAGGGCTTTGACCTGCGAGGTCCTGATGATCCCGATGCCCTCGGTTGCCGCCTCCAGCAACATCTCAGCACTATTGGCAACGAGATTGCCTTTCACCCGTGCTGCCAATTGCTCATTGTCGCGGGTAAACAGCCAATAGGAGTGCTCGCCGAGGATAAGACAGTTGTGGTCTTCCAGGTCCTTTGGCGTCGCCGGGGTTCCGTTCGATGCAAGGTAATCGGGCGAGGCCAAGATAAAATACTTGTCAGGGACCAGTCTCTTGGCGATCAGCTGGGAATCCGGCAGCGGGCCTGTGCGGATGGCGACATCGAAGCCTTCGTCGATCAGGTCGACGAGACGATCGGTCAGACTGACGGACAGGCTGATTTCCGGATAATTCTTCAGAAAGTCGCAGATCCCCGGTATGACGTAGCGACGGCCAAGCGCCGCCGGCGCCGTAACACGCAGCAGTCCTCTCGGCGTCGAGCTGTTGAGGGTGACGGCGGCACAGGCTTCCTCGATATCGTTCAGGACGCGCTCGGCATATGCAAGCAGGATGCGACCCTCCTCAGTAATTCGGATCAGGCGTGTAGAACGGTCAAAGAGACGGACACCCAGCGACGTCTCCAGTGCTTGCACCCGTTTGCTCACGTTGCCCGGCGTCATGTTCAGTTCGGTAGCAGCAGCCGAAATATTTTGATGAGATGCAACCTTCGCAAACACGCGCATTTCATGAACATCCACTGCAACTCTCCCTGAATTCTTTGTGTAGAACTACTTGGTAATCTTATCGACCAAGTGTTTTGGTTTGTGTTTACTACAGTATGCGCCTGTTTTGATTGTGTCGTCCAGGGACTCTGACGTGATTTGGCTTATCGCAATCACGAGTTCGACATCGTCAGGCGCGATTGCAAATTGTCGCGAGCGTTGTCTAGCGGTCGCGGCCAAAAATGCGCCGGCGAGATGGGTATGACTAAAGAGGGATGCTTGTACCGAGGTGGTGAATGGCGACGCCAGTCGTTGTGCTCAATGTGAGCTGGTTTGCAACACGGCACTACCTCTGTCGGATTGCCACCATTTTCGATATGGTGGACCTGCCGTTCGACTGGTTTTACAAGGTCGTCAGCTTAACGGCCTATCCACGGTTCCGGCGCAGGATGACGGCGATCGGCAGATTGCAGATCCGCGAAGGCGACAACCACCTTATGTAAAGTTTGGGTATTTCGGCGAAACGCCCGCCTCCAACTGCGAAGGCCGCCGCGCGAAAACGAACGCAAAGGGAACTCAGTCATGATTGGTATCACTGGCCGTTTGCGGTTCGCTGTTTTGGTGCTGTCGGCGGGCGCTGTTTGTAGCCCTGCGGGTGCCGCCCGGGACAATGACTATCCGACGGCGGTTATCGCCGACTACGTATTCGGATGCATGGCATCGAACGGCCAGACGCGGCAGGACCTTGAAAAGTGCTCCTGCAGCATTGATGTGATCGCCTCGCTGCTCAGCCATGAGCAATACGTTGAAGCGGAGACCGTGATGCGCCTGCGTCTGGTCGGTGGTGAAAAAAGTGCGGTCTTTCGCGACGGTCCAGGAATGAAGGAAGCTGTCGCAAGGTTAAAACGCGCGCAGGCCGAAGCCGAGGTCCGCTGCTTCTAATGATTTGCAACACCACGCGATGAATGCATCAGCGGAGCCGATCAGGAACCCTGCTTTTTGCTCGGCGTCAAAACCCAATCTCCCCTGAAGACATTCTGCTCGGTGTCGGTTGCTTGAACTTCCAACTTTTCGCTGCCGCGCGACCAAAAGTTAAAGCGAAGCATCGGATTCTCACTCAGTGAAATCGCGCCCTCGATGCCGAGCAGCGACTTGCCAGACCGGCTGACGGAGATGGTGTCCACGTAGTGGGCGGGGATGTAGTAGCCTGTCAGCTGGTCCTTCTGCAGCCCGGAGTTGTTCGGGTGGCGGATCATAATCTGGACTTCATGCATCCGGCTCTGACCCGGAGCTGGCTTATTTTGCGCAAACTGCCGCAACTTCATTCGACCCATCTGTTTGCGGGCGATGTCAGCGTTTTTCGTCGCCGGCGCCGAGCAGCCGCCCGAGGCCTTCACAAACCGCTTGATCATAAACAATGTGCCGTCATTCAACTCGGCAATGGCGCGGACGTCGCTATAGGCGTTCACCCGCACGCGGGTCGACAGCGACGCGATTCCGCTATCAGGCGCCATCGAGAACACCG
>JBPCWB010000751.1:0-19665 GCA_051009955.1 Hyphomicrobiaceae bacterium
CCTTTGATGCTCTCACCAAGAACGCTCTCATAGTCGGGCACCGGCACGTCAACGCTGGTCGAATCCTTTGGATCGTGACTCGCCATGTGCCGCAGCATGATGGCAGCGTCACGCACGTCCTTGGTGATGGGCCCCGCCTGATCGAGCGATGATGCAAAGGCCACAACGCCCCAGCGCGAGCAGCGCCCGTAGGTCGGCTTGATCCCGACGGTACCAGTCAGTGCAGCCGGCTGGCGGATCGATCCACCCGTGTCAGTCGCGGTTGCCGCCAGACACAAATCGGCACTGACGGCCGCCGCTGATCCGCCCGAAGAACCACCCGGCACGAGCTTGTCATTCTTCAGCGTGCCGTCGGGCGTCAGCCGCCTCCAGGGATTGACGACCGGCCCGTAGTAGCTGGTCTCATTGGAGGAACCCATCGCAAACTCATCCATGTTGAGCTTGCCCAGCATGATGGCGCCGGCATCCCACAGATTGCTGGTGATCGTCGACTCGTATTCGGGCTTGAAGGAATCGAGCACGTGACTGCCCGCCTGAGTATGAACACCGCGGGTTGCGAACAGGTCCTTAATGCCGAGCGGCAAACCTTCCAGCGATCGAGCCGCAGCGCGGTCCAGACGTGCATCGCTGTCTTTGGCGGCTTTGAGAGCGGCCTCCCCTGTAACTTCGATATAGGCATTGAGGTGTGTATTTGACGTCTCGATGGCCGTGAGGAAGGCCTCGGTCAGTTCGACCGAGGTAAACGTCTTGTTGGCGAGACCTTCACGCGCCTCAGCCAGAGTCAACCGTGTCAGATCGCTCACAACCTGCTTCCTTACTTCGTTGACCATTGAAATCGATCTACTCGACGACCTTGGGGACGACAAAAAAATGTTTGTCGCTGACCGGTGCGTTGGCGGTAACAGCCTCTGCTTGGTTGCCGTCAGTGACCGTGTCGGACCGCATCTTGAGGTCAATCGGCACAACCCGGGTCATCGGCTCGATATCCGTCGTGTCAACTTCATTCAATTGTTCAATCCAGTCCAGGATGCCTGACAGCTCCGATCGCAAAGCATCAACCTCGCTGTCGGAAATCTTGATACGCGCCAATCGCGCGATCCGCCGGACGGTGACGTCGTCGACCTGCATAGCTCTCCACCGAATTGACTGGATAGGGACTGGGTCGATCTATTAGCTTGGGAGCAGGCAACGTTGCAAGCGTGCTTCGCGAAGGAGAGGCACCCGGCAACCCGGCGGAGGAGCAGACCAAGCATGGCAGCACTTAAGACTGCAGCTCAAAACGTTCAGCAGCATGCTGCGACGCTGGGGCTCGAAATCGATGTCGTTGAGATGCCCGCTTCGACCCGGACCGCCGAGGAAGCCGCGGCCGCCTGCGGTTGCGCCGTCGGCCAGATCGTCAAGTCTCTGGTTTTCCAAGGAAAAGCCACCAGCGAGCCTATCTTGTTGCTGGTCTCCGGCGAAAATCGTGTCAACGAGAAGCGAGCCCGCGACTTTGCCGACGAAAAATTGAGGCGCCCTGATGCCGCCTACGTCCGAAACGCGACCGGCTACGCAATCGGCGGCATTCCACCGTTCGGCCATAACACCGTTCTGAGAACTCTGATCGATCAGGATCTCCTGCAATACGACACGGTGTGGGCAGCGGCGGGGACACCCAACAGTGTTTTTGCCGTCTGCCCAAAAGCTCTGGCCACCGCTGTCAGCGCCCAAATCGTCAATGTCACCTGACAGCTTGATCTGACCGAAGTCTAACTAGACCGTGATCGCCTGACCAAGTTCCGGGACAACGACGCTATCGCTCTTCATTTCGGCAACAAAGGCGTCCGCGGTTTGATCGATAATCGGGAAGGTTCCGTAGTGGCAGGGTACAATCTTCTCGAAGTCGAAGTACGTCTTGCATGCATACGTTGCTGTTCGCGCGCCCATTGTGAAGCGGTCCCCAATTGGCACGATGCCGATCTGCGGTTGGTAGAGTGTGTTGATCAGGTCCATGCCCGGAAACACATCTGTGTCCCCCATATGGTAGAGCGTCTTGTCGTTCTTTGGAGTAATGACAAGCCCGCAGGCGGTGCCGAGGTAGACACCGTTCGATGATGACGAGTGCTGGGCGTGCGTCAAAGTCACACTGAAATCGTCCGAGGCGACGGTGCCGCCCTGACCCATGGGCTCCAGCTTTTCGACACCCTTCGAGCCAAGGTGCAGAGCCAGTTCGAAGATGGCGAACAGTGTTGCGCCGAATTTGGTGGCGATTTCAGCGCTGTCGCCAATATGATCGTCATGACCATGCGTCAGGGCGACATGTGTGGTACCGGCGACCGCGTCGTCCCACGACGCGCCTGACGCTTCAAAGGACGGATTGCCGTTCAGAAAAGGATCAATCAGCAATACACTGCTACCCATCTCAATCCTGAATGTTGAATGTCCAAACCACGTGATCTTCATGACTGTCTCCTCTCGATGCTGACCAATGCCTTCGCGCACGCGGCCACATCGCCGCTTCTGTTCGGTCGTCCAAATCAACGTTCCGCCGCCGCCCTGTCAACTCCAACGGGCGGCGAATGATGTCAGACGGTAGTCCGGCAAAGCCTCTGATCAGTGACGACCTCCGAGCGTTTTGTACCGTTCTTCCGGTCAACGGCGGCTTGCTCGGGCTGGATCTCGGAACAAAAACCATTGGCGTGGCGAGATCCGATATGACACGCACGATCGCGTCGTCCGTCGAAACCATTCGGCGAAGGAAGTTCAAGCTCGACGCAGCGCGGTTGCTCGAGCTGGCACGTGACGACGACATTTGCGGAATTGTGCTCGGCCTACCCCTCAACCTGAACGGCAGCTCCGGCCCTCGCGCCCAGGCCACCCGAGCCTTTGCGCGGAATCTTTCTGGCGTGCTTGCACTGCCAATCCTGCTCTGGGACGAACGCCTGAGCACGGTTGCGGCGGAGCGTGCGCTGCTCGAGGCTGATGCAAGCCGGGCTAAACGGCATGAAGTCATTGATCAGGTTGCCGCCACGCTGATCCTGCAAAGTGCACTGGAGGCTCTGAATAAGAACGGAACACCCAGTCAGGACTGACCCCGCAACTGCCTGCGATACAGTCGCGGTCCCTTACCGAAATGCTGCTTGGACCAACGCGAGAAGGCACTGCCCTCCGAGAACCCCAGTCTGTGGCCAATCACTCCAATCGGTTCGGACGTGTCGCGGAGCATGGCAGTTGCCAGCGACAGACGAACGTCGGTCAGCACACCTTCAAACGTCGCATGGTAGCGGCTGAGGCGCCATTGCAGCGCGCGCGGCGACATCTGCAGTTGAGCGGCGACCACTTGCAGACCGACATCGTTGTGCTCGCTGAGCCGGTCAGCAACAATCGCCGCGACCTGGCTGACGATGTCTTGCTCCGCGCGGAGTTCACTCAAGATCTGCTCGGCCGCCTGGAGAACGGTCTCATGCAATCCCGGCAGTACGAGAGGCATCGGATGGGCCAGTTCCTTGCGCGGCAATTGAATCTGAAAGTCGCTTGAGTCAAAACTGATGCGGCGGCCGAACACGCGATGATACGGCGCGAGATCCTTGGGCTGATGGCGGGCGACGACGGTCTGCTCCGGCCGCCAGCGCCGGCCGAGACATCGCCGAATTCGCACGATCAGAGATGCCAGGAAGAAGTCGACGAACTGGTGCGAGGGTGCTGACATCCTGCCCGGCAGTCGCCCTGTCAGAATAGCAGAGTGGCCAGTCTCCGCGAATTCCAGCTGCACCGCGGTGATCGCCACTTCCGCGTATTCTGCCAGACAACTGAGCGCGACCCTCAAGGTGGGCGCAGTCAATACAACATGATCCAACAGGCCGAGATGGCCGACCGGCGTCCACTCAGCCAAATGCAGCCCAAAGTACTCGTCATCGAGCTCCTCACTGGCGATTTCGAATAATTCCACGACAGCGTTCAAAGAAATCCCACCGGGCTGCACCTGAAGCAGGTCATAATCGAATCCAGCGCGACGAAACGTCCGATTTGAGTCAACACTGAGTTGAGAGAAATACTCTCTAATAACCTCAATTATATGAGTTCTTAGAATGGGTTCGCGGGTTGCGAGTCTTAAAATCAATGCTCTCGCCCTACCGTCAGTTGAGCAGCCAAAGGCATTTCGGATTAAAATTCAAATTATGAACAGTATGTATATTATCACGCTTCTGAGGTCAATTTAGCTACTTGAATGTCGGCCTACAGACTAGACGCTCAGTGCACCGCAATTGTGTGACCGACTGTGGTCGCCGCGCCACTGGTCATGCGCACGAACTGTGCTCATCAACCGTATTTTGACAGAGAGCTTGAAGAGAAATCAATGAATGACGGTGTGACAACAATGGTATCGACGGCGTCTGCAATCCATCTCCTTCATAGGGCGGGGCAATGTGCAGACGATCTGTTTTCCGCTGAAATCGATAGTGCTCAGCTGACACCGCGTCAGTATATCGTTCTCAAAAGTGCCTCCGTGGGTGGGGAAGCCAGCCAAACCACGCTTGTTGAAGCAACGGGCATCGACCGCTCGACAGTCGCAGACATCGTTCGCCGGCTCGTTGAACGTGGCCTGCTCCAGCGTGAGCGCACGAAACACGACGCCCGTATGTATGCAGTCAGCGTAACGGTCGCAGGCGCTGAAGCATTGGCGAAAGCTGATCCGACCCGCCAGCGCTGCGAGGACCGTTTGCTGGATGCCATACCGGCCAAGGACCGCGAGTCCTTCCTGCGATCACTACAAAGTATCATCGATACATTTGGACCGATCAGCAGTGCGCAGGTGAAGCCACGCCGCGATTCGTCGCAAGGCTAAGACGGATCCACAAGATCCGAGCGCGGCAGAAGCAGCGACACGCCACACAGAGGCATACGGCGCCGGCGAACGGCGCCGTTTTCTATTGCGCGGCTCGCGGCTCACCAAAGGGGGTGCCTCGATGAACTGGAAATCTTGTTCAATTGTGCAGCCATTGGCTTGCTCCCTCTGAAAAGTGAGCCTATACAGCCCGCTTTAATGACAAACCTCGACAAACATCCTGGCATCGGCTTCGCCCGGCGCCACCTTTTGACGTGCGAAGGTCTCAGCGCGGCGGAGATAACTTCGCTTCTCGATCTGGCGGATCAGGCCGCTGAGGCGAACCGGGCAATCCGCAAAAAGGGCAACGCTCTGCACGGGCGGACACTGATCAATCTCTTCTTTGAAGCATCGACGCGCACGCAAGCATCGTTTGAATTGGCCGGCAAACGCCTGGGGGCCGATGTCATGAACATGAATGTGTCGACGTCATCGGTGAATAAGGGTGAGACCCTGATCGATACGGCGATGACACTCAATGCCATGCGGCCCGACATCATCGTCGTTCGGCATTTTGCGGCCGGGGCGGTCCAGCTTCTGTCGGAAAAGGTCGACTGCTCGGTGGTCAATGCCGGCGACGGCTCCCACCAACACCCGACGCAGGCGTTGCTGGATGCCCTCACCATTCGCCGGTCAAAGGGACGGATCGGCGGGCTGATCGTCGCAATCTGCGGCGACATCCGCCATTCACGTGTAGCGCGTTCAAACATCAACGTGCTGAACGCACTTGGCGCCCAGGTCCGGATCGTTGCCCCCTCCACCCTGCTGCCGCCTGCGGCTGAACGGCTCGGCGTCGAAGTCTACACCAACATGTCCGAAGGCCTCGAGGACGCTGACATCGTGATGATGCTGCGCCTGCAGCGGGAACGGATGGAGGGATCATTCATCCCATCGAGCCGCGAATACTTTCGCTTTTTCGGACTGGATCACGAAAAACTGGCCCGTGCCAAACCGGACGCCTTGATCATGCACCCAGGCCCCATGAACCGGGGCGTGGAAATAGCGTCGACAGTGGCGGATCATGCCCGCAGCGTCATCCAGGAGCAGGTCGAGATGGGCGTCGCAGTCCGCATGGCCGTGCTCGAAGCGCTAGCGCGCCACCTACCCAACGAATGAGTGTGCCATGACCGCGGTTCCGGAAAAAAAGACCCCGCCAACGGTCTTCATCAATGCACGTCTGATCGATCCCGCAACCGACCGCGATGAGCCCGGTGGCCTGCTGGTGGAAGACGGTAAAATTCTCGATCTCGGTCCTCATCTGCGGCGCAACGCACCGGCTGGCTTTCAGGTCTATGACTGCCAGGGCCACATCCTGTGCCCCGGCTTAGTCGACATGCAGGTGTTCGCCGGCGAACCCGGCTACGAGCACCGCGAAACGCTGAAGACCGCCAGCCGGGCGGCGGCTGCGGGCGGCGTCACGACCATCATCGTGATGCCTGATACAGACCCTGTCATTGATCAGGTGGCACTGGTCGATTACATCCAGCGGCGCGCCCGCGACAACGCCATCGTCCACGTTCACACGATGGCTGCCATGACCAAGAATCTTGCTGGCGAAGAGATGACCGAGATCGGCCTGCTGCAGCGCGCCGGCGCGATCGCGTTTACAAATGGCAAAAACTCGATCGCAAACACGCGGGTGATGAAGCAGGTCCTGCAGTACTCCAAGGATTTTGATGCACTGATCGTCCACTTTGCCGAAGACCCCTATCTCGCGCAAGGAGCAGCGATGAACTCGGGTGAGTTGTCGGTGCGGCTTGGATTGAGTGGTGTCGACACGGTTGCCGAGACGATCACACTCGAACGCGATCTGCGACTTGTCGAATTGACCGGCGCCCGCTATCACGCGGCGGCCGTGACGACGGCCGACAGTCTGCGGGTCGTCAAACGCGCCCGCGCCCGCGGCGTCAATCTGACTTGCGGCGTCTCGATCAATCACCTGACGCTCAACGAAAATGACATCGGTCCCTACAGGACGTTCTTCAAAGTGCGACCGCCTCTGCGATCAGAGGAAGATCGTTCCGCAATGGTCCAAGCGCTAGTCGACGGAGACATCGACGTCATCGTGTCATCACACGACCCTCAGGGCGCCGACGTCAAGCGATTGCCGTTTGCCGAAGCCACGGACGGCGCAATTGGCCTGGAGACGCTTCTGTCCGCCGCCCTGCGCTTGCACCACAACAGCGATGTCGACCTCAGGGTCCTGTTAGGCGCCATGACCGCGCGACCGGCGGCGTTGCTGGGTCTCGACGCAGGCCGCCTTGCAAAAGGTGCCGTCGCCGACCTCGTGGTGTTCGACCCAAGTTCGCCTTGGATCGTCAACCGCGATTTACTACAATCGCGCTCCAAAAACTCTCCGTTTGACGAAAGTAAAATGCAGGGTCGCGTACTTCACACAATGGTCGCCGGTCAGACCGTCTACCAGTACCCACCGCAGCAATAGTCGATCCGTTCGAGCACGGACCAGCGAGTTCTCACGCATGGAAAGCATCGCACTCTTGCTGGCCGCAGCCTTGGGTTATCTCCTGGGCTCTATCCCATCCGGCCTGATCCTGGCTCATCTTGCCGGCTTCGGCGACATTCGCAGCATCGGCTCCGGCAACATTGGTGCCACAAATGTACTGCGGACCGGCAACAGAGTGCTGGCGGGCACAACACTTCTCTTCGACGTCGCAAAGGGCGTCCTCGCTGGCTTGGCAGTACCCTACGTCCTGACAGCGATGTTCGCCGCCAACACGGAATTCTCAAAGCTCGCGCAATTCTCGGGCCTCGCTGCATTCCTTGGACATCTTTTCCCGGCCTGGCTGAGCTTCAAGGGCGGCAAAGGCGTCGCCACCTATATTGGCGTTGCTGCGGCCATTTTCTGGCCAGCGGCGATCATCTTTTGCGCCATCTGGTTCGTTGTTGCCGTGGCGTCGCGCTATTCGTCGCTGTCGGCTCTCGCCGCAGCCATCGCCGCTCCTCTCGCTGCCGCTGTGTCAGCGGAGACCAACGTCGTGACCCTGTTCGTATTAATGAGCATACTGTTGATTTGGAAACACCATGCTAATATCCGGCGCCTGCTCGAGGGCAAGGAGCCGAAAATAGGTGCCAAATCATAGACATGGCGATGACCTGTTTGGAAATGCGATCGTCCCCGTCGCGCCGCTGGGTGACAGCGAGCGCATTGCCTGCCTACGCCTGATCCGCACGGACAACGTTGGTCCCGTCGCCTTCCAGACCTTGACCAATCAATTCGGCGGCGCTGAGCTAGCCCTTGCCGCCCTGCCGGAACTGTCGCGGCGCGGCGGGCGAAAGCGTGCCTTACGCATCTGTTCGCGCGCATGCGCTGAACGTGAACTCGCCGCCGCCCACAAGATTGGCGCGACTCCCCTGTTTACGATCGAGCCCGGCTATCCCGCCGCCCTCGCAGCCGTCGATCACCCCCCGCCGATGCTCTATACCAAGGGAGATGTTGACCAGCTCAATCGCATCGCCATCGCCATTGTTGGATCACGCAAGTGCTCGGCTGCCGGAACAGCTTTCGCCCGCCAGCTTGCCTCCGACCTTGGCCGCCATGGGATAACGATCGTCTCCGGCCTCGCGCGGGGTATTGATGGCGCCGCCCACCGAGCCGCCCTGTCGTCCGGAACGATCGCCGTCCTGGCTGGTGGGATCGACTCTATTTATCCACCGGAGCATCGCGACCTGCATCAAGAAATCGCCGCCAGCGGCTGCCTGGTGAGCGAATGCCCGCCGGGATTTCAACCCCGCGGCCAAGATTTTCCGCGCCGGAACCGTATCATTTCAGGACTGTCACGAGGTGTTGTGATCGTCGAAGCCGCGAGAAAATCCGGTTCTCTGACGACGGCCCGGCTCGCAGGTGAACAGGGACGCGATGTCTTTGCCGTCCCCGGCCACCCACTCGATCCGCGAGCCTATGGCACCAACAAGCTGATCAAGGATGGCGCCATCCTGGTCACCAACGCCGAAGATATTGTCGGTGAACTTGCCCCGGCGGTCGTGCCCGCTGCGGCAAAAGCCCAAACCGACTCCACATCACAATTCCGTACAGTGTCCGCCCCATCGGCGACGCCCGGCGATGCCGTTCGCCATGACGTGATCAATTGTCTCGGGCCAGCCCCTGTCACGGTCGACGATATCTGCCGGACGACGCAACTTGCTGCGCGCGACGTGCAGATGGTCATCCTGGAATTATCGCTGGCCGGGCGTATCGAACACCACGGCCATCATCTGATATCACTCGTCGGATAGCCGAAACGCCGGTCAGGCGCGCCCGTACGGCGGCTGTTTCTTCAGGAGCTCGTCACGCGCAGTGCCACCGGCCGCGGCTAACTCATCTGCTAAATCCGCACACTTATACGCCCTTGCGAGCGCCGACAACTCCTCGCTCATGTCTGCAATGTAGATCAAGACCTGAGTCTGCGTGAGGGTCTCTAATTGACGACGCCGACGGACTGCTGCCTCACTGTTGCCGTCCGAAACCGAAGGCTGCGATGACGTGTCACCATTGTCTCGGCGGTCATCTTTCGGCATGGCAGATCTCCGCTCGAAACGATGAATCTCTATCAGACTCATACTCAGCTAAGTGAATATCTAACCAAATCGCATATGTATTGCAATATAGAAGATTCAAGGCGCTGCAAAACCGATGTTTGACAGCCGCCTTCGCTTCCCACATTTTCCCGGGCGAATTCGTCCGGAGGTTCAGCCTCTGATTATCATCTCGCTTGAGAGCAACTGCTCCCAGGCAGCAAAAGACCTAAGGACCCGATGAACGTCCTCATTGTGGAATCGGCCGCCAAGGCCAAAGCGATCAATAAATATCTGGGACCGTCCTACAAGGTGATCGCATCCTACGGTCACGTCCGCGACCTGCCGTCGAAGAACGGTTCCGTCGAGCCGGACAATGCGTTTGCCATGCATTGGGACATGGACAGCCGCTCGGCCAAAGTGGTCAAGGAGATCGCCGCCGCGGTCAAAAGCGCAGACAAGCTCATTCTCGCGACAGATCCGGATCGTGAAGGCGAAGCGATCTCGTGGCACCTCATTCAGCTGCTCGAGCAGAAACGGGCCATCAAAAAAGATCTCCCCGTCGAACGCGTCACGTTCAATGCCGTGACCAAGAAGGCTGTCACCGCCGCACTCAAAGAGCCGCGCCAAATCGATCAGCCGCTGGTTGAAGCGTATTTGGCCCGCCGTGCCTTGGACTATCTGGTTGGCTTCACGCTATCACCGGTGCTTTGGCGCAAACTGCCGGGCGCGCGCAGCGCCGGCCGTGTCCAATCCGTTGCGCTTCGTCTGGTTTGTGATCGCGAAGCCGAGATTGAGGCATTCAACTCCGAAGAGTACTGGTCCATCGAAGCGTTGCTGGTGACACCTGCTGGCGATGAAGTCAAAACCCGGCTGGTGGCCATCGACGGCAAGACTCTGAAACGCCTTGACATCAAAGATGGTGAAACGGCAAACGCGATCAAGGCCGCCATCACGCAAGGTGATTTCACAGTCACCAGCGTCGAGAAGAAGGCGGTCCGGCGCAACCCTGCGGCTCCGTTCACGACGTCGACGCTGCAGCAGGAAGCATCGCGCAAGCTCGGCTTTTCAGCCAAGCAAACCATGCAGGTGGCACAACGCCTTTACGAAGGCGTCGACATCGCTGGCGAGACCGTAGGCCTCATCACTTATATGCGGACCGATGGCGTCCAGATCATTCCCGAGGCCGTCAGCGAAATCCGCCAGCTGGTTGAGAGTGATTTTTCAGGCCGATATCTGCCGCCGCATATGCGCGAGTACAAGACCAAGGCCAAGAACGCCCAGGAGGCTCACGAGGCGGTTCGTCCAACGGATCCGTCCCGTCGGCCACGTGATATTCGCCAACATCTCCAAAAAGACCAGGCGGCACTCTACGATCTAATATGGAAGCGGTCGGTCGCGAGCCAAATGGCGTCTGCCGAGGTCGAGCAAACGACCGCCGAGATTGCCGTCCAAGGCAACGACGGCACGCCTTACGGCGTCCGGGCGACCGGCTCGGTGATCGTGTTTGACGGCTTTCTCAAGCTCTACGAGGAAGGCCGTGACGATACCGAGGATGAGTCCGCCCGTCGGCTACCGCCTCTCAAGGAGGGCGACCATCTCAACGAACGCGGCATCGACGCCAAACAGCATTTCACGGAGCCGCCGCCGCGCTATACCGAGGCCACGCTGGTCAAGAAAATGGAAGAGCTCGGTATCGGCCGGCCATCCACCTACGCCTCGACCATGGCGGTTCTGCAGGAGCGGGATTACGTCCAGATCGATCGAAAGCGGATTGTTCCGGAAGACAAAGGCCGACTCGTCACAGCGTTCCTCGCCAACTTCTTCAAACGCTACGTCGAGTACGATTTCACCGCCAGCCTCGAAGAGCAACTCGATCTGATATCCGACGGCAAGCTGGATTGGCAGCGGGTCCTGCAGGACTTCTGGCGCGACTTCACGGCCGCCATCGACGACACCAAGGAACTGCGCGTGTCTGATGTCCTCGAGGCGCTCAACGAGATTCTCGGGCCGCATATCTTCCCGGAAAAGGAAGATGGTAGCGATCCACGGCTCTGCCCGGCCTGCAGCGCCGGGCGACTGAGCTTGAAAGTGTCGGGCAAATTCGGCGCCTTCATCGGGTGCTCGAATTACCCCGAATGCCGCTTCACGCGACAGCTCTCGCAGCAAGCCGATGGCCCGGTCGAAGCTGCAACGCCCGACGGAAAACTCCTCGGCTACGATCCGGAAACCGGGCTCGCCGTCACGCTGCGCACGGGCCGCTTCGGTCCTTATGTGCAGCTGGGAGACGCCGAGGATAGCGAGAAACCCAAACGCTCATCCATCCCAAAAGGGATCGACGCCGATAGCGTTGACCTTGAGTACGCCCTTAAGTTGCTGTCGCTTCCCCGCGACGTCGGCTTGCATCCCGAAACCGGCAATATGATCACCGCTGGGCTCGGACGCTACGGCCCGTTCATTTTGCACGACGGCTCCTACGCCAACCTTGAAACAGTCGAAGATGTCTTCACTGTCGGAATTAACCGCGCGGTGACGATCATTGCCGAAAAGGCCGCCGGTGGAAAAGGTCGCTTCCAGCGACCCAAGGCAAAGGTCCTCAAGGATTTCGGCGAACACCCTGACGGCGGCGGCAAGATCGAGGTGCTCGACGGGCGGTATGGACCTTACGTCAAATTTGATAAGATCAATGCCACGGTCCCAAGGGGCAAGGAACCGACAGAGGTGACGCTCGAGGAAGCCTTGCAACTGATTGCAGAGCGCGCAGCCAAAGCGCCGACAAAGAAGTCACGCGCCGGCAGCAAGACCAAGGCCAAAGCGCCGGCCAAAAAGGCAGCAGCCAAGAAAACCGCCAAGAAGGCGACCGAGAAAAAGGCGCCGGCAAAAAAATCGTCGAACAAGAAGGCTTCGATGAAAAAGTCTGCAAAGACCCAAGCCAGCGTCAGCACAGATTAGTGATGTGCTCGCTATCCTGGAAGAGGACCGAGTGAGTGGCGAGACGAGCCAAAACGGCGCGCGTTGCCGCTGATCGGGTCCCGACTCGTGAAGAGATCCTCGCCTTTGTCCGGTCTGCCCGCGAAAAAGTCGGTAAGCGCGAGATCGCTCGCGCCTTCCACCTCAAGGGATCCCAGCGCCGCGAGCTGCGTGAGCTTCTCAACGACATGGCGCAGGACGGCCTGCTGACAGGCGACCGCAAGGAGCTTCGCGAACCCGGCGGGCTGCCGCCCGTGACGATCCTGGACATTGTGCGGTTCGACCAGGACGGAGAGTTGCTCGGAGAACCGGTCGTCTGGGAAACACGCGAAGGCCCACGCCCGTTGGTGCTGCTCGCAACATCCGCCAATGTCGCTGCCGGCAAACACCGTCCTTCGGAGGCGGCTCCGGGAATCGGCGACCGGGTTCTGACCAGGATCACCCCCCTGGACGATGGTAACGCGATCGACGGTGTCCGCTTCAGCGGCACGGTCATCAAGCGTCTTCCACGGGAAAAGCGGCGCCTCCTCGGGATCTTCCGGGCGCACGCCGCTGGCGGCGGCGAAATTGCCGCCGTCGAGCGCAAGTCAGCGAAATCGTGGCCTGTCCAGGCTGGCGATGAAGAGGACGCTACGGAAGGCGATCTTGTCCGTTTCGACATCGCGCAGCGCGGTCACAGCGGTCTTCCCAGAGCGCGTGTGATCGAAGTCCTGGGCAATCCCAACGATCAACATCAGATCAGTCTGATTGCGGTCCACAACCACGGCATTCCCGACGAATTTCCAGAGACCGTGATGACAGAGCTGGACGCTCTGCCTGCGCTGAACCCGGATGGCCGAAGCGACTTGCGGCAATTGCCGCTGCTGACAATCGATCCGGCAACCGCCCGTGACCACGATGACGCCGTCCACGCCCAAGCCGACCCTGACCCGGCCAACGACGGCGGCTGGATCGTGACGGTCGCCATTGCCGACGTTGCCCATTATGTCCGCCCCGGGACGCGCCTGGATCGCGAGGCGCAGAAGCGTGGCAACTCCGTATATTTTCCTGATCGCGTCGTGCCGATGCTGCCCGAGGCGATCTCCAATGATCTATGCTCGTTGCGCGAGGCGGAGGACCGGCCCTGCCTCGCCGTGCGCATGGTCTTCGACCGCAGCGGTACCAAACGCAGTCACACATTCCTGCGCGCGCTCATGCGATCCGCTATCAAGCTGAGCTACGAAGAAGCCCAGTCGGCATTCGACGGCTCCGCGAGCGAACGTTCCGAACCCTTACTCAAGACGGTCCTGGAGCCGTTACACGGGGCTTATCAGGCGTTGTCAAAAGCACGCGACAAGCGACAACCGCTCGAACTCGAACTCCCTGAACGTCGCATCGTACTCGACGATGCCGGCCAGGTTGAACGCGTCGTGGTCCCTGAGCGCCTCGATGCACACCGCCTGATCGAGGAATTCATGATCCAGGCGAATGTCGCGGCCGCCGAAACACTCGAGAAGCATAAGACGCCATTGATCTATCGCGTGCACGACCAGCCCTCGAAAGCCAAGCTAAGTGCCCTGCGCGATTTCTTCCAATCTCTCGATATCAAGTTTCACGCCCAGGGGACGATACGCCCCGAAATCTTCAACCGCATTCTGATTGCCGCCAAGTCATTGCCAACGCAGGACCTGGTCAACGAGGTTATCCTCCGCGCCCAAGCCCAAGCCGAATACGCGCCTGACAATTACGGCCATTTCGGCCTTAATCTGCGGCGCTACGCCCATTTCACTTCTCCCATCCGCCGCTACGCTGACCTCATTGTTCACCGTGCGCTCATCCGCGCTCTGAAACTGGGCAGCGATGGCCTCGAAGACCGCGAGATCGAGGACCTGCAGACTATCGGTGAGCACATCTCACAGACGGAACGCCGCGCAATGACCGCCGAGCGCGAAACGACAGACCGTTTGATCGCCGCCCATCTGGCCGATCGCGTCGGGGCCGAGTTTCAAGGTCGCATCTCCGGCATGACACGCTCCGGGCTCTTCGTGCGGCTGCACGAAACCGGCGCCGACGGCTTCATACCTGCCTCCACACTCGATGACGACTACTATCACTACATCGAAGACCAGCATGCGCTGATTGGCGAGAGCACCAACCTGATGTTTCGGCTCGGAGACATCGTCGACGTGCGCTTGCGTGAGGCCATACCCATGGCTGGTGCTCTGCGGTTTGAAATGCTGAGCACGGGTACAAGAGGCCACCCATCACTGATGAAGGGCTGGCGTGGGCGGACAAATGCTCACCGCAGACGTAGGCGCCGCTAAGTCACGCTCCTTAATGAACAATCCTGCCGCGTCTTTTTCCACCCTTGACGCGAACCGGGTCGCGATGGCCAATGCGCCATATGACAAGCAAACCTCTGACATCCGTTTCGGGCACCGCAGAAGCGAGCAGATCGTCTGCCCGCTCGCTACCGAACGCTATGATGCGCGGCGCGGCAAAGACATGCCCGTCCTGCGGTCGCGGGGCATTGTTCTCAAGATACCTCAAAGTCAGTGACTACTGCCCGGCATGCAACGAGGCGCTGCATCATCATCGTGCCGACGATGCACCACCCTACTTCGCCATATTGATTGTCGGTCACATTATCCTGGCCGGCGTGCTGGCACTTGAGCAGGCCTACGCGCCGGCAGCCTGGGTTCACGCCTCGATCTGGGTTCCAGCGACCCTCGTGCTGTGTCTTTGGATGCTGCCGCGAATCAAGGGAACGCTGGTCGGCCTGCA
The DNA here is from genome assembly GCA_051009955.1 of Hyphomicrobiaceae bacterium. GTDB lineage: Bacteria > Pseudomonadota > Alphaproteobacteria > Rhizobiales > Hyphomicrobiaceae > Tectiglobus. The sequence goes on from JBPCWB010000751.1 coordinate 15,131, forward strand.
GTGGGCACTCGAAATGCACGGTTTCGGGGATCCCTCCGCACCGCGTGAAGCCGCAACGGCGCAAGCCATCGGGCATGGCTCGGCACCAAGCGAGAACAACTTTGATCGTTCATGACGGAAGCGAAGTCCAAAACCAATAAGAGCACTTCGAGCGCCCATCAGCGCCCCCGCGATGCGGCAACGCTGATCATCGTGGACGGTGCCGAGACAACGCCGCGTGTATTGATGGGCAAGCGCCGCGGCGATGTTGCGTTCATGCCGAACAAGTTCGTGTTTCCCGGTGGACGCGTCGATTCCGCTGACAGGGATGTGACCAGCCTTGATGAGCTCGCCGACAGCGAGGTCCAGAAACTGCTGCACGACATGAAGGGACATCCGAGTGCGGCGCGGGCCCGCGCAATCGCGCTCGCGGGCATTCGAGAAGTCTTCGAAGAAACCGGGATGATCATTGGCGAGAAAGGCGCTTCACACGCCGCGACCGATGTCGCCGGATGGACCGATTTTTTTGCCAGCGGCTATTTGCCTAAGCTCTCTCATCTCTGTTTCTTTGCACGAGCGATCACGCCGCCCGGACGCCCGCGCCGCTATGACACGCGGTTCTTTTGTATCCAGCAAAAGCATATCGCCCTCGACACAGACCGGCAGGATGAGGAGTTGAGCGAAATCGCTTGGTACGGCTTGGAGGAAAGCACACAACTCGATCTGCCACCGATCACCAGGGTCATTCTGGAGGATCTCAGTGATCAACTGGCCGCCGGCCCGCTCGGCCCGTCACGCAATGCCGTCCCGTATTACCATCAACGCCATGGAACATTTTTTCGCGAATTGATCAGCATCGAAGGAGGTTGAAGCGAAATCCGTTCCCGCTCAAGCAGATACAATGCGCTGCTTCGACCCGCTCCAAATCGACCCTGCGCGACGCCCGCAATTAACCCAAATGGCGATCTTGACAGGCTGCATGCGAGGAGTATGGTCCAGCTAAAGCCTACCTGAACGCCCCCTACCCCTTAGGATTCATACCGATGGCGAAGCCTGTCATTCAGAAAGTCAAGCTCCTCTCAACTGCGGGAACGGGCTTCTATTACGTCACCAAGAAGAACCCACGAAACACGACAGAAAAATTGTCCTTCCGGAAATATGATCCGGTCGCGCGCAAGCACGTTGAATTCAAAGAAACCAAAATCAAGTAGGCATGACGCAGCTGAGCGATCGGAGCGCAAGCTTCGTCGCCCCGCAAGCTAGGCGGACTTTTGTAACGCTGAGTCATGACTGGATCAGGCGCCGGATCGGCGAAAAAATAAGGGCCAGGAACTCTGCTCGACTCGGTAGCGGGGTAAAGCCCGAGCAAACAGTCTTCCTGGCCGTATCACCAAACACCGCGCCAAAGAGGGCGTCGGCTCGGCGCCTGGTTGCTGAACGTCGTGCAATTCCGAAAGTCTTCTGAACCGCCCCACGCTCAACCCCGTGCCAAGACCATCAGGAGATGCGGCGGACCTGATTGCCCTCGACACGTTCCGTCAGTGAAACAGTCTTCCTGCTCCACTAAAATCCCGTCGGCATGGCCGACAAAATCCGAACAAAAGTGAGTGTGGCAGACAAAAAGTCGCTTGACAAGTGATACACAGCCGAATCGAAATTGCAGACCAAAACTTGCGCACTAATGCTTAATGCTCAGTCCTAGCAGCTGGCGCGCTTTGGTCGGCAACAATTTCGATAATCACTTGTTTTATTTGGCTAAATCGGACTTACGCAGCGCTCGTTGCTGCATCCGTCACGACCCGATTGCGGCCGTCGCGCTTGGCATCGTAAAGAGCATTGTCAGCACGCTTAAGAAGAACTTCCGGGGTATCTTCAGCATGCTCTACTGTTGTCATTCCAACACTTATAGTAATCGGCACAGATAAGTCATCCGATACATAGAATGGCTGCTGAGAAATACTCAGGCGCAGCCGCTCTGCGATGCCCCATGCGGTGATCTTGTCGACGCCGGGCATCACCAGGACAAATTCCTCGCCGCCCACGCGGCACGCCAGATCAACGCTGCGGGTATTGACCCGAAATCGCCGGGCGAACTCCTCGAGCACCAGGTCGCCGACGTCATGACCGTATGTGTCGTTGATGCGCTTAAAATGATCAATGTCCACCATCAGCAACGCGAGCGGTGCATCCGTCTCGACCGCCTGTTGCACGACCCCGCTTAAGTGGGCCTCCAGGTAGCGACGATTATGAAGCCCGGTGAGGTCGTCCATGATCGCCAGCTGAATGCTGTCCTCAAGCCGGCCGCGCAGATAGTCGGAGTAGCGCTTGCGCCGGATCTGAGTGCGCACCCGCGCCAACAGTTCGTTCTCATCGACCGGCCGCTTGATATAGTCGTTTACGCCCATATCCATGCCGCGGAGGAGCCGAGCATCATCATCGGGCCCCACGACGATGACGATTGGCAGGCTGCGCATGCGATCAAGCGAACGTAACTGCCCGCACAGCCGCAGCCCATCGGACTGACTGAGGCTCAGACTGACGATCGCAAGATCGAAATCCTCCCGGCCCAACGTCAGCAGAGCTTGCTCCGGATCGGATTCAACGGCGACATTATGGTGGTGGGTCAAAGTCCGGGCCAGGCGCTCTGCCCAACGCGGGTGGTCGTCAACAATGAGGACTCGACCGGGCGCCTCATCCTCAGGCCTGACGCCTTTGGCGTCGCCATCAAGGCCGAGCTGCAGGATGGTCGACGCCCGCATGTTCATTTCATCGTTGAGGGTCTTGAGCCGGGTCAGATTCTTGACACGCGTGATCAAGGCGATGTCGTCGACGGGCTTGGTCAGGAAATCATCCGCACCGGCATCCAGGCCCTGCAGTTTGTCCGACGTCTGATCCAGCGCCGTGACCATAACAATCGGAATGTCGCACGTTTTGGAATCGGCTTTCAGGCGCCGGCAAACCTCAAAACCATCCATACCCGGCATCATCACGTCGAGCAGAACGACATCGATTCGCTCCTGCCGGCAGGCTTCAATGGCGTCTTGACCGCTGTAGGCCGTCAGCACTTCGAAGTACTCGGCTTGCAGACGCGCTTCCAACAACTTGACGTTTGCCAAGATGTCATCAACCACCAAAACGCGAGCGGTCATCTCGTACCTTCTTCACACGCTGGGTGCCGTCTCAGGCATCTCCAATGAACTGACGCACCGTCTCAATAAAACCGACAACCGATATCGGTTTCGACAAATAGGCTTCGCACCCGCCCTGCCGAATCCGCTCCTCGTCACCCTTCATTGCGAACGCCGTGACCGCGATCACCGGAATGTCGCGCAACTCTTCGTCGTCCTTCAGCCACTTGGTGACCTCCAGTCCGGACACCTCGGGCAACTGGATATCCATCAGAATCAGGGATGGACGGTGCTCACGCGCAAGATCAAGCGCCTCGAGCCCGTTATGGGTTTGAATAGTGCGGTAGCCATGAGCGTCCAGAAGATCGTGGAACAGCTTCATGTTCAATTCGTTGTCTTCGACAATCAGGACGGACTTCGTGATTCCGGCCTGCGTCGTCTTCAGACGTTCGATCGTGGCGGTCCGCTCTTGGTAGGTCATCGCAAGCCTGCCTGTGGTAACCGCTTATTCATGCCCTGATTCGATCCCTTGACCAGAAAGGCACTGTGCAACGTGACCAGTAACCAACAGCTTAAATCCTATTGACGCATTCGAATTAATGTCAGAATCGGACACAATGAAAGACACCGTTCATACTGATTCGGCTGAATCGGCAGAAATCCTTGCTCTGCAGGTCCTGTCCTTCATTGCGTCTGATGCCGACCGACTGTCGGTCTTTCAGGCGGCGACCGGCATTACCATCGATGATTTGAGACACCGGGCCGCGGACCGCGACGTGATGGCCGCGGCGCTGTCGACGCTCATGATGGATGAGAGCGCGCTCCTGATGTTTGCTGCCAATGCGGCAATTTCGCCTGGGCAGATCGGGAGTGCGTTACGTACCATCGAACGCCTGCGTAGCGATGACTCATAACGATTGAGAGACCCCTGTGACCGCGCTGGACTATCGCATCGGGCTGGATCTCGGCGGAACGAAGATCGCCGGCATCATTTTCGATCGGGACGATCGCGTCCTTGACAGTCAGCGCCGACCGACGCCGCGCGGAGATTACGCCGCAACGCTGCAGGCCCTCATGGCCATGGCCCGGGAACTGAGCGCGCGCCACGCGGGCAATTACTCCGTCGGCGTTGGCATCCCGGGCTCTCTGAGGCCGGGCGCCGACACCGTGCAGAATGCCAACTCCACATGGCTCAACGGGCAAAGCGTCGGCGCCGACTTTGAACAGTTGCTGGGCCAGCCGGTACGCTGCGAGAACGATGCCAATTGCTTCGCATTGTCGGAGGCCCACGACGGTGCCGCACAGGGAAAGAGATCGGTGTTCGGGGTCATTCTCGGAACCGGCTGCGGCGGCGGCCTCGTGTTCGACGGCAGGCTTGTCAGCGGGCCGCGCAACATTGGCGGCGAATGGGGACACAATCCACTACCT
>JBPCWB010000752.1:0-2848 GCA_051009955.1 Hyphomicrobiaceae bacterium
GACTGGATCTGGCACGGCGAGCAATTCCTCGACGGACTTTACTGCGCGCGCGATGACAGCCTTGTGCCGGACTGGCGGGCCGCGCTGGCACCACACGTGCAGCATGCCGACGCGATCCTCGAATCCGACGCCGCCGCGATCGTTCTCTTTGACGGCCCGCAAAAAGTGGATTGCGATATTCTCGGTCAAGCGCTGCCGCTGCGCATTCAGCACGGGGCGCTGAGCAGTTTCCCATTCAAACCACCCAACGATTCCCGTCTCGCCAATGCGGTCAATGACTCCGTTCTGATCATGCAATTCGGCAAGATCGAAAGAACCATGCTCGGTGCGTTCCAACACGCCAGACCCGGCGACTGGTTCGATGCGACGGACATCACCATTGAACAAGGCGTTGCGCCTCCAAGACGCCCTGGCGTGCCAGATGTCATCACGCTGAAAACGACCGGCCAGCAACTGTTTGAGGGCGCCTACGCTGACGCCGGATTGCGCAACGTCCGCGATGCTGTCGGACAGGCACCAACACGGACGAACTGGATCGACATGATCGGTCCGATCGGTCGGGCCACGGTTTTTGCCCTACTCGCCATCATCCTTGTCGCATTGGTCGCTCAGTCCGGCATGTCCGCAGCCGGCCTCACATACGCCGTTGTTGGCATAATTGCCGCCTCGATCGGATTTGGATTGGTCCGGTTGCTGGCGACGAAGCGAGGGGCGAGACCAGCTCCAACAAAACCGAGACATCGACAGACGCCCGCGACGCGACGGCCAGCGGACGGAATCATAACGACCATCGCGTTCGTCGCGGTGATCGCATTTGTCGTGGTCAGCGCCTTTACGGATTCGACCGGCAATCTCTGGAGCGCACTCGCTTCGATCCTTATCGCCGGTGCGGTCTTGGGACTCCTGTCGTGGGTCGGCGCACGCCTCGGCCTTGGGGGAGCTGGCTCAGGCGCAGAACACGAAGCTGCCGAGGCGGCCCAATCCGATCCCGTCAGCAGCCGGGAGAAGAGCCGCTTGCGCCTTTTCTTTGAGAAGTTGCTGCAGAATTCACCTTTCACCGATCTGGCGCTGCGCAAGTATGATCGGCGTATTGCCGAGTTGAAACGATTGTTCGACGAGGGCCGTGTCGAGGAAGCCCTAAAGAAAGGCCTCGCGCTCGGTGAACAGCCCCCGCCCGACACGGACGTTCACGCCGATGCGCCAATTGCGGGACCCGGAATCCGCGAGCGCCTCGAAATCGAGGCGGCCCGCGGGGAAAGGACTCACGCACTGGCCGCCCTGCCAATCGGCGCCCGTGAAGAACTCGAAGCGCTTTATCGCGCCCATGCCGAAAAGTGCATCGCAAATGGTGACATCGAACACGCTGCATTCATTCTTGCCGAGTTGCTTGACGACGCCGAGGCGGCCGTCAAGGTTTTTGCCGATGCCGGGCGCTTTGCCGTCGCCGCACAACTTGCGCAGGGGCGCAGGCTGCCGCCAGCCATCTTCATACCGCTATGGTACCGTGCCGGCGATCATGACCGGGCTCTGCGTCTCGCAGAGCGTCACGATGCCTACGAAGTGCTGCTGCAGTCGAGCGACGAGAGCGACAGTGACTTTCGCAACATCGTCCGCCGCGCCTGGTCCCAGCGCTTGGCGGCCGTTGGCAATTATGTGACGGCGTTGTCCGTGAGTGAACCTCTGGCGGAAACGGACGCATCTATCCGGGAACAGCGGCGGGAGTGGATGACACTCGGCCTTGCGGCTCCAAACTTCGACGCCGAAGTGATTGCCCGATCGCTCAAAGCGCTGCCGTACGACACCGAACAACAGGTCGACCCGCCGACGCGAGCAACCGAACGCCTGATGGACAATACGGACATCGAAGCGGCACGCCAGCGCCAGCGCCTTGCGGAACTCCTCGTAACGCCGCAATTCGAGCCGTCAGTTGTCACCGACTTTCGCGAACATCGCCTGCCCCGCATCGCCGACCGCCTGCCGCGCGCGCTGTTGGACGATCACGCCAGCTTCGGCCTACTCGGCTCGAGCAAACTCCTGAGCACGCTGGCCGACAGTGGCGGACAGACGACGTTGGCCGCCGACATCCGCCGCCTGCCCCCGGTCAAGAAGCGCAAGACAACGCCGACAACGCAACGCTTGATCGTTGGACCAAAGAGCGGCGCAACAGGTGTCATTGCGGCGGAACCGATGCGCGGTGGGCGCCTGCTTGTCGCCCAAGAGGATGGCAGCGTGCGCTTGCTCGACTCACAAAACACGGAGATTTGGCGCGATCAGCTTTGGAACCCCCTCGACATCATTTCGATTGCTCCCGGCCGCCTAGCGATTGTGGTCCGCGACGAACCCAGCGAACGGCGGCTCTCGATTGTCGACACGGAGACACTGAGCCACGCGGAAATCGGCCCGCTCAACCTGCAGGCCTGGGCTCCCACCGCAGGAACGTTGGGCTGGCTGGTCTACGTAGATAAGCAGGTGTTGAACTTGCGGCTAGATCAACTGCTTGCGCCATTGACGGGTGGAACCGTCGAGACACTCGAGTATCACTGGGCAACACCGATCACGATCGACGGCGAAATGCGTGCCCTGACCCATGACCGTGACAGTGGCGACGCGCTCTGGCTATTCGAGAAAACCGACCGGAGCTTGGAGCGATGGTGCGTTTCGCAAGATGACCTGCGCGTGAGCTATTTTGGCTTGTCCTTCTCGACGCCACCGCGCACGCCGACCGTCTCTGCCGATTTTGGCCGCTTCGAACTGGTCGGGAAGTCGGCACAACGCGAATCGCTCGCATTGTCCTTCACGGCACCCGACAAAGCAGCCAAACCTCGCTCGACGATGCCAAGGGTGCATG
>JBPCWB010000753.1:0-7687 GCA_051009955.1 Hyphomicrobiaceae bacterium
GTCATCATCACAGTGTTGTTGGTGACGCCGATCGACTTCAGAAGTCGGGCCATACGGCTGGCCATCGACAGGTGGATGCCTTTCAGAATGTTCGGCGCGGTAATGCCGCGCGACACCATATTGATGACGTCCGTCTCGGCAAGCACCGCACAAATGCTGGACACGGTCTCGGGCTGGTCGGCCTGCAGCGAGAGGCTGCCAACTTCGTCCTGGGCGATGCCAAGATAGCGCGCAATATTCTCAAGGAATTGGCCGGAGCCCGACGCGCACTGGCTGGTCATCTTGTAGCTGAGGACTTTGCCGCGGTCGTCCGTCATGATCGCCCGCCCGTGCAACGCGCCACAGTCAAGCACGGCGTTACTTTGAGCATTGAGGTAAATTGCGCCACGGGCATGCGACGTCATTGAATAAAAGTGCCCGGTATGGAACGGGATCGCCTCACCTTCCCCCGTCGTCGCAATGTAGTGAAGGTCGTCCTGGCCAACCCCAGCCTCCCTAATGGTTTCCTCAAAAGCCTCCCGCGCCAACTCCATCGGATCACGTTGGCGGACGCGCAGCACTGATCGCGACAGCCACTGCTCCTTGCCGTCTTCGACGCTGAAGATGGCCGCCTTGACCGCACCTGTCCCAACATCAATGCCCGCTGAGAGCGTCATGCCTCCACTCCTTCCGCACGACCTTCTCCGGCCCGCCGCGCAAACTCCGCCGCACCGAGCGCACCGGTGTAAATCGAATCCGGATCGATATTGATGGTTACTTCGCCGTAGTTCTCGTAAACCAGCTTCTTCAATTCACGCACGGCAGCATCATTCTTTGCGACACCGCCGGTGAACGTGAACTCGTCCGATATGCCGCCCGAGCGGGAAATGATCGACATCGCTCTGAGGATGATGGCGCGGTGCAGACCAGCGAGAATATCCTCGCGCTTTTCGCCAAGTGCCAGACGGTCGCGCAGCTCCGCCCCAGCAAATACTGTGCACGTTGAGTTAATGCGCGCTGGCTTACCTGATTTCATCGCCAATGGACCGAGTTCGTGCAGCCCCATGTTCATTTCATCGGCGATGTAGCCGAGATAGCGACCGCATCCCGCGGCGCACCGATCGTTCATCTGGAAGTTCTCCACAATGCCATCGGCATCGACCTGGATGCCCTTCGTATCCTGACCGCCGATATCCAGCACGGTACGCGTCTTCGGATACATCATATGGGCACCAAGGCCGTGACACAGGATCTCGGAGCGGATGTGCTCCTTGGAGAACGGCAACGTCACGCGGCCGTAACCGGTGCCGACAAGGTAGGTTTCCGCAAGCTCGATATCGAGAGCGCGCTCGATGCGTCGCGAGAGGTCGCCAACCAATCCGGCACCTTCCTGGGACACGCGATTCAACGCCTGCGCAAATTTCTCGCTAAGGCCGCCAGACGGTGGACGGTTTTCGACAGCGATGATCGACTTGTCGTAGACGTTGAGCAAGAGCTCATAGGCAAGCCCCGCATCCTTGGCAACGTCCTCCGCAATCATCAGGTAGCGGGAGCCGGCAATATCGCGAAAAAAATCTGATCTGCGTGTTGCGCCTGGCGCGAACATCGCGGACGCCTCACCGCGCAGTCGAATGAATACGTCTTGCAGCGCCTGCTTGACACCGTCCTCAACCTTGGCAAACCGATCGCCGCGCACCTGCTCGACACAGGTCTGCTCGAGGTCGTCAAGCTGCTCCAGGAACTGTTCAAGGCGGAAGGCGCGTTCGAGCGCCGCGAGAAACTGTTCGACCTGCTCCCTGGCGCCGGAGCTATCGTCGAATTCCCGGCGGAATAGCGCAAATCGGGCATCAATTGCCGCTTCCTGGCTCGCGACGCGGCAAGCCGTGTCGTAATTCGAGCGCGAATTCGTGATCCCGCGACCGAGCAGTCCCTGGTTCTCATCGAGCAGCACAGCCTTGGTCGTCGTCGAGCCGAGATCAATGCCAATGAATGTCTTCATGCCGCGAAACCTTCCCTGGCACCGCCACGTTTCTGCTCGACCATCTGGAAATAGCTTTCCAGTCGGTTCTTGACGTTGGCCGCGGAGAAGTATCGGGGGTCAACAAGATCCGTTTCTATGAACGCAGCCGGCTTGCCTGTGCGCTTTTCAACCTCGCGCATGATCAGCAACTGGCCGGCGGAAAAGCTATTGCAGCTCTTGATCGAGTTGATCAGAAGACCGTCGGCTTGATACTCGTCGACATAGTTGGTCAGCATTTCAACGCGCATCGGCAGCGACCTATTGGTGTAAACGCCGAGGCAGTACTCGGCGAGAGTCTCGAGCGGCCGGTCCGGGTCGTGCCGAAACCCAAAATCGTAGGTGCCACCGACTTTTGTGTAGCTTGAAGCGACGACAACGGCACCTTCCTCGTAGAACATCTTCCAAAACTGTCGGAAGTTGGTGTAATTCGGTGGTCCTTCGACAACGAGCCGATAGCGCTCTTCGCCCATCGGACCATCCGGCGTCACCGGGCCGAGGCCGGCAGCGAGACGCTGGTCGACTTCTTCGCGCAAAAAGCGGTAGTAATCGATTGCATCGTCTGTACCGCGGAAAGCGCCAAAGATAGGTCCGATGTAGTAGATGCCGCCGAAGTACGCATCGATTGGTGAGGGCTTGTTTTTCGCGCTCTGCAGAATATAGACGAGGTCGTCCTCAGCGGACGCCGACTTCTTCAGATACGTGCGCAGACGATCGATATCGAACTTGACACCACTCACCCGTTCGAGCTTGGGAATGACGTCTTCCTTGAGCTGTTTGACCATGTACTCGATCATATTCGGCGTAACTTTGCCGTCGGCCATGTAAGGCGTTTGGAGGAAGATTGTCTCGCAGTCATACTGCTCGCGCAGCAGCTCAAACCATTTCATGAAAGTAAAGCAGCCGGTGTAGGACAACAGCAGCACGTCAGGCGCCGGCAGCTTTTTGCCGTTCGGCCCGATATTGCCCTTGGCCATCATGCCGATGTCTGATTTCACGTACGTGCAAACATCCTCGGAATGGCCGGCCTTTTCGGCTTCCATCACGTAGGCGCCGCTCTTTCTGCGCAGGCCGCTTTGGATCGCATTGACCTCGGGCAGGTTATTGACCAGGTCAAAGCACATCAGCAGCTCGTTGAGGTTGCCTGGAACAAAAGTCGAAGCAACCTTGCTGCCGCTGGCCTCGGCATTTGCCAGACGGTCGTAATGCGCCGCCATCATCTGCTTTTGCTTGAGCATCGAGGCGTCTTTTTCAATTCGCGTGTCAGGGGCCCTGCTCGTCGTTATCTTGACGTTCATGCTGCGCTCCAAAGTTTGATAGAATCGGCAAATGTGCCAGCCTGCTCGCGGATCGGCTGCATCTGCCCGGAGTTCTCGGCATACTTGAATGCGATGTAAGGGATGCCCGCCTTTTTCAGCACGTTCTGAAGCATGGGGCGGTCGAGCAGAGCGGGGTCGCAAAAACTAGGCGACGCAAAGATTACGCCTTCGGCACTTGTGCGCTCGACGGCGCGCACCAGGTATTGCCCCTTTTCCGCGAGGTTGGGCTCGTATTTGGCGGCTGTGCATTCGGAATGATGCAGGAAGGCCTGCGCCAGATTGTGTATCGGCTTGCCGTCAATCGGTACATCGTCAATAAGCCAGCGCGTGACCAGCATCAGGTCATCATCAACGACGTAGCAGCCGGACAACTCCAGGGACTTGATCAGATTGAGCGGCGGCTGTTCGCAGAACAGACCGGTCACGACGACGCGGCAGTTGTCGCGCATCGGCCGGTCTTCGTTCTCGGCCGCGGCCAGATACTGCCGCACGAGATCGGTGTGCTCTTCGACGGGCAGAACCAGACCCGCACGCACGAGCAGATAGGACTCAGCAGCAGGCACCTGCCACGGTTTCTGAGCCCGCAAGGCATAGAGCTCCCGCACCAGCCGCCGGTTCTCGTTGTAGGCCTCGATCGAACGGCGCAGGTCGTCGTCGCCGATCTTGCGCCCTCCCAGCGCCTCCAAGTCATGAAGAAGCTCGGCGATTTCGTTTTCGTAGAATCTACCGCCGACCTCATCCTCGTAGGTTTGCGGAACATCAAAATACTTGGAGTAGGTGTCCGGGAACATCATCATCCACATTCCGGAGAGATTGCGGATGACATCGCAGATCGAGGGGAACAGCATGCCGTCGACAAAGTCGAGGCGGCCCGACACACCGAGTTCAATCGTCGAGCGCGGAATGCGGCAGATGTAGCTCTGGTAGTAGGCATCGCCGTGGATCACCTCGAGCTGGTCACCGCCACCGAGGATCCCGAGCGGCAGCATGCCCGCAGCGTGAATGATCTCACGGGGGACATAGACGGGCATGTACCCAATCACCTTGCGCCCTGACTGAGCCTGCTTCCATTCCCGCGCGCTAGTGAAGTTCAAATCCTCGAATAGGGCCTGGCAGCGTTCGACGATGTCTACAGTTGACGGCTTACTCATGGGTTGCCTCACCTCGGATGCTCTTCACCCAACTCCGATGTCTGCACTGCTCGGATCATTCAATTTTTGGACGTTCCGCCGCTCGACCAACTGCATTGACAGGTCGACGGTTGATTATTAGAGTAAAATGGTACTCTAATACTTATTTAGCGTCAACACCCATTCAGGTCGTCGATTCTCATCAGTTCGAGACAGACCTGACGGTTACGGAACACGGAACGATGAACGTGCCTGCAACCAGATCGACCAGACACTCTTCGGATGTGAATTCGAGCACGGCTTTCGCGTTGGTCGGCAGTGGCGGTGCCGGCGTAATAACAGCTGGTGAGATCCTGCTTGAAGCCGCGGGCAAGGCTGGCTGGTACGGAGTCATGAGCCGTTCGGTCGGCCCACAGATTAGGGGCGGCGAAGCTGCCGCACTGCTGCGCCTGTCACCAAGACCGGTCGAATGCAAAGCCGAGCAGATTGATTTCCTAATCGCCATCGACTGGCGCAACGCTGACAGATTTGCCGATGAAATACGGCTGGCCGACGACGGACTGATCGTTTGCGATCCGAAAAGCGGCGACATCCCCGCAGTCATTGCCGACATGACAGCGGCCCATGCCGAGGTTGGGTTGACCGATCTCGCAGGTGGAATATCGCATGGTCGCGAGAACATGATCGCTGTCGGGTTGGCCGCCAAGCTGTCCGGCATCCCTGCGGCGACATTGATGCAGGTGGTTGAGACAAGGTTAGCCGACAAGGGCGCCAACGCCGTTGCGGCGGGACGCGAATGTATTGAGATCGGCATGCGGGAGGCTGACCCGCTTGGTGAGAAGTTTCGTCTCGATGCGCCGCCGATCGGCGACAACGCGCTTTGGTCGATTACCGGCAACCAAGCTGTCGGTCTTGGCGCGGTGCGTGGCGGCGTTCGTTTTGCCGCCGCCTACCCCATCACCCCGGCAACAGAGGTTCTCGAATGGCTCGCGTCTGCTCTCGTCAAAGTCGGCGGGACATTGTTGCAGGCAGAAGACGAACTGGCATCAATCAATATGGCGATTGGCGCGTCGTTTGGCGGGCGCGCCGCTATCACCGCAACGTCAGGCCCGGGTCTTGCGCTTATGAGCGAGTCACTCGGTCTGGCAACGGCCGCCGAAGTGCCTATCGTCATTGTCGACGTCATGCGTGGCGGACCGTCGACCGGTATTCCGACCAAGTCGGAACAGTCCGACCTCAATATCGCGGTCTACGGCTGCCACGGTGATGCCCCGCATGTCGTCGTGGCGCCGCTGAGCATTGCCGATTGCATCTTCACGACACAATGGGCGGTGCATTTAGCGGAAGCCATGCAGGTTCCCGCGATCGTGCTGTCCGACCAATCACTCGGGCAGACGCGCGCCGTGATCAAGCGGCCGGCGAACGTCAGTTTTGCAACGCAGCGCAACGTGCTGAGAGAGGTTCCCCAAGAGGCCTACTGCCGATATGCACTGACCGAGAACGGAGTGTCACCGATGGCTCTGCCCGGCGTGGCGGGCGGGCAGTACACGGCGGACGGACTTACTCACTCTGTCAAGGGCACACCATCGGCCAACGGAGCCGATCACCTTCAGCAACTCGAAAAACGCCGCGACAAAATCGAGACGTTTGATTACGGCGCGCACTGGGCAGCGATTGAATCCACCTGCTCGGACTCAGAACCAGCCGATTTCACGATCATCACGTGGGGGTCACTAACCGGAGCGGTGCGCGAGGCGATGAGTTCCTTGGCCGACACGGGGATCACCACAAAGCTGGTCGCCATGCGCCTGATCTCGCCATTCCCCGAGCCGCAGTTTCTGGCTGCAATTGAAGGCGCCCGGCGCACCCTGGTCGTCGAACAAACCCATTCCGGACAATTCTACGACTACCTCCGCGCAAAATGTGATCTTCCGGGCGAAGTTCGCCAACTCAAGCGGCCAGGACCGCACGTCATTCGCCCCAGTGAAATCTGTGAGCACATCCGAAGCTGGAAAACGCAATGAATGTTCAAGACCCATCCGTGTTCAAGGCCGGCGACTACAGATCCGACATAACGCCTGTGTGGTGTCCCGGATGTGGTGACTTTCACGTGCTTTTGTCGCTTGCCAAGGCATTAGCGGCATTGGGCACACCACCGGAGAACGTCGCGCTCATCTCAGGAATTGGCTGTTCGTCACGTATTCCCGCTTACACCAATTGCTACGGATTTCACGGCGTCCATGGTCGCTCTCTGCCGGTCGGCGCGGGTCTCAAGGTTGCAAGACCGGATCTGACGGTCTTGGTCATGAGCGGCGACGGCGATGGATTTTCGATCGGTGGCAATCACTTTCTGCATGCCTGTCGACGAAATATCGACATGACGTATGTCGTCATGGACAACCGCGTTTACGGGATGACCAAAGGCCAGCCATCACCGACAACCGAACCTGACTGGGACAGCGCACTCTCGCCGGGCGGCACTGGTTTGCGACCGTTCCATCCACTGGTCATCGCGCTGGCATCCGGCGCCAACTTCGTTGCGCGTCAGTTCTCTGGCAACATCAAGGGGACCACGGACGTCATTGTCGAAGCCGTGCGCCACCCGGGTTTCTCGTTTGTCGAAGTCCTCAGCCCGTGTGTCACGTTCCGCCCTGACGAGCGCGAGTGGAAGCAGCAAGTGCATCCGCCGTCCGTTGAGCCGACTGATGATCCTGCCCGTGCGGCACGGCGGATCATGACGGACGACGGCTTTAACATTGGCATCCTCTACCGCGGCAACCGCAGGCCTTATGAGGCACATGTCTCGGATCCCTCGGAAGACACCGCGGACCTGGAAACGGAGTTCGCGCTATGAACGCCACCATACCCGACTCTCATATCTCCTCCGTCGCTGAACTGTTGGCGCACGCTTATCGCATGGAGCTGGAGGCCAGTGAGCGCTACAGCGACCTGGCGGAGCAAATGGATCTTCACAACAACACGGAGCTGGCCAACCTGTTCCGCAAACTGTCCGAAGTGGAAACCATTCATGCGAAGGACATCCTCCAACAGATGCAGAATTTGGGCGTGTCACTGCCGACTCCGGCTGATGACAAATGGCCGGATGATGAGCCGCCTGAATCGATCGACTTGGGAGCAGTCTCATACATTATGACGCCGCGCGAGGCACTGCAACTCGCCCTTGATGCGGAACGCCGCGCCTACGATTTTTTCGATCAATTGAGAGTGGCAACGCGCGACAA
>JBPCWB010000754.1:0-8695 GCA_051009955.1 Hyphomicrobiaceae bacterium
GGTTTCACGCAGGCGGGAGTGCCCGAAGCAGCCCATCACCAAAAGATCGCAACCCTCATCGGCGAGGCGATTCAGCAGTTCATCGCCGACTGATATGCTGCCGCTCGTTGTCACCGTTGCCTCGGCCCTGACATCATGGCGTGACAGGCAGAGTGCGATTTCATCGCCCAGAGCGATGTTGTCATAGCCTTCGCGACATTGTGGATCGATGGCCAGGATGCGCACGGACTTGGCCTTCTGCATGAAGGGCGTGGCGTCGAAGGCGGCACGTGCCGCTTCCCGGGTGCCGTTCCAGGCAACGACGACGTGTTGACCAATGGTTGTGAACTTGCCGGAGCGGGGAATGATCAGGACCGGACGTCCCGTGTCCAGAACAATCTGTGACGGCAGGTCAGTGCCCATTCCGAATTCATCTTCTTCCTGCTGCGCCATGACGATCAAATCGGCACAAAGTGATTGGCTGACGATTTCCGCAGACATGCCGGCATGTTCGATTTTGTTGCATCGCCATTCGGCTCTGACGCCGGCCTTTTCGCATCGCGCATAGAAGGCGTCCTTGAGTGAGTCAGCCTCGCTCTGCAGCATCTCTTGCTGCTGTTTGATAATCGATTGAGGAATCTCGGCTGCGGTTACCGCGAACATGACCGGCACGCGTGGGACGATATGCAGGCCGATAAAGTGGGCATCATGATCACGCACGACAGGCAAGGTCGCATCGAGGACACGATCCATGATGCGTGCGTCTGGGAGATAAGCCAGAATGGTTTTGTAGGACATGTTCACTCCCTAATGATGTTTCGGCGAGGCAGCCGATCGGAACCGGCTTCGGGTCCGTTTGAAAGGCACCACGGAATAAACGGCAGTGTCCGCAATTTCCTGCTCCTACCGCCGATTGTCGTGGACGTCGCGACGAACCAAATTCAGTTATTGGGAGTGTTAAGTCAGCTGCCGTGTTGCGGCGTTGATGCAAGTCAAAAAACGATGGTGGAGCTGTCCTGCAATTGCGAATTGATCGGGATCAACGCGCAATCCGAAGTGTTGTCATCATCTCCGATCATGGCAAAAGCGCTCGACAGGCCAGATCAGAAATCAACTGTGCATGCCGTAGATCAGACCGAAGTGATCTCTTGGCTTGATGACGCGTCTCACTACTCCAATGCCGTCGCCGAAGTAGAGCGTATCGAGACGCACGGCGCAATCGTGTTCCTGGCCGGTGATGATGCCTACAAGCTGAAACGTGCCGTTAAGCTGCCCTACATGGATTTCTCGACGCTTGGCAAGCGCGAACAGGCGTGCCGACATGAGGTCGAGCGCAACCAACCGGCGGCACCCGACATCTACGTCGGCGTCAAGCCGGTGACGCGGCAGGATAACGGTGGGCTTGCGATCGACGGTGACGGGGCGCCGGTCGACTGGCTCGTTCATATGAAGCGGTTCGACCAACATGATCTGTTGGACAACCTTGCCCGCAACCATGAATTGGATCTGTCGCTGATGCCGGCGGTCGCGGACTGTGTTGCAGCCTATCATCGAACTGCCGTGCCGCAATTTGAGATCGACGGGGACGAGAATCTGGCCAAGGTGATAACCCAGATTATTGCCGCTTATCATGCCGCGGGAAATTTGATCGACCAGCAATCCGTGCGCCGCTTCTCGAGCCAGATCATCACCTGTCTCAATGCTCAATCGGGGCTGCTGCGCAAACGTGCGAAGTCAGGTCATGTCAGGTTGTGCCATGGCGATCTGCATTTACGGAACATCTTTCTGCTTAACGGGCGGCCAACATTGTTTGACGCTATCGAATTCGATGATGCGATGGCCACGATCGACGTTCTCTATGATCTCGCTTTTTTGCTGATGGATCTTTGGCATCGAGGTTTGCGGGCGCACGCCAACCTGTGCTTCAATCACTATGTCAGCAATTGCATGTCGACGAACGATCTTGAGGGTTTGTCGGTCGTGCCAGTGTTTCTGGCGACACGCGCAGGCGTTCGTTCGATTGTTTCAATCGACCGTCGCGCCGCTTTGCCAGCCGGTGACCGCGAACGGGCGTCGCGCGACGCGCACGATTATTTCGAGCTGGCCTCCGAGTTCCTCGGTGCTTCGACGCCTGTGCTCGTTGCCGTCGGCGGTCTTTCGGGGTCCGGCAAGAGTACGCTGGCAGCTCAACTGGCACCTGGCCTTGGTCGTGCTCCCGGAGCGCTGCATCTGCGCAGTGACGTCGAGCGCAAGCGGATGTTCGGTTGTGATCCGCTGGAGCAGTTGCCTACCCAGGGCTATACCGAGGCGGCAACCGAAAAAGTCTATAGGCGGCTTTGTCGTCGCGCGGAGATTGCCCTGATGGCCGGTCAGTCGGTAATTGTCGACGCGGTTTTCCTCCAGCCTGCTCATCGCAGGTGGATTGAGCAGATCGCGGCACGGACCGGGCGGGCATTTCTGGGACTCTGGCTGGACGCTGATATCGAGCAACTGCTCGAACGGGTTACATTGCGCACCAACGACGCGTCTGATGCTGATGCAACTATTGTGCGTCAGCAAACCGCTATATTTCGCCAGAGCACCGGTTGGACCGCAGTCGATGCGAGCGGTGCGCGAGAAAGCACGCTGGCGTCGGCCGGCCGAGCCATTTCCGTCCGTTTCAGTAGCCATCGGCCCCTGCCGTCCCATTGATGTGACGCTTCGCGCCTGGGAAGGCGACAATCTGACATCAACGCGTTGCCGTAAAAGGCGATAATCGTACTTGAGATCCGTCCGGCGACGGCGGGATCACGCTTGCGATTTGACGGGCGCGCAGCTCAGCCGCGCTTGGCTGGCGGTTGATGACGGTGAGGAGCGTCCGCTAGGATCGACTGATCGCTTGCCGCGCGGCGCTGACAGGACTCGATAATGGTCAATTTGGATGATGCCGACAAACGCTTGAACGCCATCTTCGATGCGGCGCATTTCGGCATGGTCACCATCGATCACTCGGGCATCGTTGAAGACTTCAATCGTGCAGCAGAGCAGATGTTTCAGTATCAATCCGGTGAGGTGGTCGGGCAAAACGTTAAAATGCTCATGCCTGAGCCGTATCGCGGCGCGCATGACGGCTTCCTGGAGAACTATCTCAAGACCGGTGAAAAGCGCATCATCGGGATCGGCCGAGAGGCCGTCGGTCTGAAAAAAGATGGGACGAAATTTCCGATCCATTTGACGGTGAGCGAGGTCGGGCTCGCAGAGCGCAGAATATTCACCGGGATGATCGAGGATATTTCCGCGCGGGTGGAGGCCGAGAATCGCGTGCAGCAATTGCAGAACGAGCTCATCCATGTCGCACGATTGAGCGCGATGGGAGAGCTTGCTTCGTCGCTCGCGCATGAACTCAATCAACCTCTGACCGCGATCACCAATTACGCCAATGCCGCCCGGCGGCTCTTGGTGTCGGACAAGGCGGAGGCCGCGACTGATTTGGTCTTGAAAGCAGGCGAGCAAGCCCTACGCGCGGGTGAGATTATTCGTCGTCTGCGGCAGTTCATCGAGTGGGGTGAGACCGAGCGCGCATGGTATGATCTCGAACCGACGGTCAGCGAAGCGGCGCAACTCGGTCTGGTTGGCTCGCGGTCACTCAACGTTGGCTTCGAACTGGTTGCAGCGCCGGACCTGCCGCGCATCATGATTGACCGCATTCAGATCCAGCAGGTTGTGCAGAATCTGGTTCGCAACGCGGTCGATGCGCTGGCGACCTGCGACCACGACCGTCGTATCCGGGTTGAACTCTCGCGCGGCTCGAAGGACGACGTGGTCATCCTCGTTGAGGATACCGGCACGGGTCTGGATCCCGAGGTGCGCAAGAAGTTGTTTCAGCCCTTTGTCACGACGAAGCCGACGGGAATGGGGGTCGGACTGTCGGTCTGCCGAAATATTGTCGAGGCCCATGGCGGGCGCATCAGGGCCGAGGACCGACAAGGCGGTGGTGCGTGTTTTCGTGTAACGTTACCTGTGAGTCAGGAATGAATGGCGATCCCGAGAGCGTAATCAAGACTGTTGCTATTGTCGACGACGACGAGCCTGTTCGCGATTCTGTCGACGTGCTTGTCCGAGCCTGCGGTTACGGAACAAGAACCTTTGAGAATGCGTCGACGTTTCTTGAAGCTTCGCTCGGGGAGATCGCATGTATTCTTCTCGACGTTCGACTTCCGGATGGTGACGGCATCGACATCCTTCAGAAACTCATCGATCGTGGCATAAAGATCCCGATTGTCATTATGACGGGGCATGGTGACGTGCCCATGGCGGTCAAGGCCATGCGAATTGGCGCCTTGGACTTCATCGAGAAGCCGTTTGAGCCTGATGAATTGCTCGCGGCGGTCGAGCGTGCTGTCCAACAGTTCGCGCAGGCGGTCGAGGCACAACATCGCGACGCCGATGCGCGGGAACGCCTGCAACGGCTGACGGCACGCGAAACAGAGGTCATGCAGCAGCTTGTATTGGGGCGCCCGAACAAGGTTATTGCTTACGAACTTGGCCTAAGTCCCCGCACTGTCGAGGTTCATCGCGCGCGGGTCATGGAAAAGACGGATGCCGGCAGCTTGTCCGAACTCGTTCGCCTTGCCATCGCCGCGGGCATCGATCCAGCGCAGTCTACGTGATTCCCCTAGGTTGAACTGAAGCTGTTGCTGTCCGATGGTTCGCGCTAATTGTGTACTTGTGGACGAACGATGGCGACTGGCGATATCATTAAGCCCTTACCGGAGGAATTTGCGATCGCCGTTGCCGATCGGGACGATGCGGTCCGCCAGTCGTTCTCCGCCTTGCTCGGGGGCGCCGGTTATCAAGTCGATACGTACGACTCGGGCCGGTCACTTCTCAACGCATTGCCCAGTTTACGGGCCGATTGCCTGCTGCTGGAAGCTCATCTCCCCGATATCAGTGCGCCCCGGCTCCTGCATGATATCCACCAGGCGGGCCGCCGGCTCCCATCCGTCTTGATGGCCGACCACGCTTTGGAACTGCCGGATCTTGCAGTCATTGAACCCAATCCCGTTGCGCTCCTGTTCCGGCCGATCAAAGAGAATTGCCTGTTCTCGGCAATCGAAGCTGCTCTCGGCCTGTCAGGGTCATTGCCTGACCGCTTCTAAAAGCGCCGTACGCGTACGTATCATTCCCAACTGACCTCACATTCAAAAAACTGCTCTGTATGTCTTCAGGAAGCGCAATGATCTGGGTCAAAGGTCAAAGAAACGGAGATTGGGCGATGTTGGAACTGAGAGAAGTTTTCACACCTTCCGAGTACTTTGAATTCGAACATGCGCGCAGCGATGGAAATCGCAGCCATGCCGATTGTGGCCAGGGCATCTGCAGTACGCAAACCTGCGGCCTGTTGCGCGATGTCGGCAAGCTCAAGCACTTCGATAAAGGCGATGTCATTTTTTGGGACGGCGACGACAATGACTACCTGTACCTGGTCTTGTCGGGCGTTGTTCGCGGTACCAAGCTGTTGGGCGATGGCCGCCGGCAAGTCACCCGCTTCGCCTTTCCGGGCGAAGTCCTGGAATACTCCCGCCGGTCGCGGCTGCCATTCACGGCGGAGGCGATCACGACGGTCACCGCAATCGCTATCCCCCGGCTGCAATTGGAGCGCATTGCCAATACCACGCCTTGTCTGCGCAAGCTGCTGATGCAGACCGTTCTTGACGAACTCCACGAGACCCGCTGTCAGGTCATGGCGCTCGGCCGGCTGTCGGCGATCGAACGCGTCGCCCAATTCCTTTACACGTTGGCGATCCGCACCGACTCGCAAGCTGACGGATCCTTCAATCTGCCGATGACCCGTCTCGACATTGCGGACTACCTCGGGTTGACGATCGAGACCGTTAGTCGTGTGATCAGCCGCCTCAAGCGCGACGGCAAGATCCAGCTTCTGGCATCGGATCGTGTGCGTATTCCGGATCTTGACGACTTTGCCAATGACCTGCTGACGGACGCGGTTTAAGATCTCAAGTCGCGTGACGTGCAGATTGGGCCGGGGGTTCGGACATCATGGAAGTCGCGGAAGACGGCGTTGCGCGCGGCAAGTCACTACGCCGATCGCTGAACCTGCCGCTTGTGGTGCTCTATGGACTGGGCGTCACAATCGGTGCCGGAATTTACGTGCTGGTCGGTGCCACGGCTGCGACAGCCGGAGTTTACGCCCCATTGTCATTCCTATTGGCAGCGCTGGTTATGCTGCCGTCGGCCTGTTCGTTCGCTGAACTGGTTGGCCGTGTGCCATTGAGCGCCGGCGAGGCCGCCTACGTGCAGGCCGGCTTCGGTTCACGCACGCTGTCTGTAATCGTCGGACTCATGGTCGTCACGGTCGGGACCGTGTCGGCTTCGGCGATTTGTATTGGTAGCGTTGGCTACATCCGTCAATTCATCGACTTGCAGGGCGCCGTCCTGATCCCGATCGTGGTCGCTGCCATGACACTGATTGCGGCCTGGGGCGTGCGCGAATCCGTGTCGTTTGCTGCCGTCATGACGCTCATCGAGATTGCCGGATTGCTGTTCATCATTGGCGGCGGCTTCCTCGGCACAACCGCATCCACCATTGCGGCCCCGACAGTGCAGGCCGACGTGCCCGTCACGCATCTCGTCTTCGGCATCTTCAGTGGCGGGGTTCTTGCCTTTTTCGCCTTCATCGGTTTTGAGGATCTCGTCAATATGGCCGAGGAGACTCGGCAGCCGGCCAAAACACTTCCACGCGCCATTTTTCTCACGCTGATCATCTCCACAACACTCTATATACTTGTCGCAATCGTTGCGGTTACGAACGTACCGATTGCGGAGCTCGCAAACTCCGAAGCGCCACTCAGCTTGGTCTTCGAGCGCACAACGGACGCGTCTCCAGCCAGTATCAGTGCGATCGCAATCATCGCGACACTGAACGGTGTTATCGTGCAAATCATCATGGCGTCACGAGTGATCTATGGCCTGTCGCGCCAGGGCAGCCTGCCGGCAGTCCTGGGCGATGTGAATCCCCTGACCCATACACCGTTGATCGCGACCGTACTTGTTGGCATCGCCGTCTTGATCCTGGCCACGACAGTCCAGCTGCGCGGCCTCGCGGAGGCGACGTCTTACATCACGCTGACGGTGTTCGCGATCGTCAATCTGGCTTTGTGGAAGATCAAGCGACGCGGTGATGAGGCTCCTGCGGACGCGTTCATCATTCCGGATTGGGTGCCGTTGGTGGGAATGGCCAGCTGCGCTCTGTTCTTGATCGTCGGTCTCCTCTAAAGTGTCAGTCATGGATGTCGCGCCGCGAGGGCGACATTGACTTCGATCAAGGTTGCCGCTGGGACCCGCCCCTAGCGTGGCGCACCGTGAGGAAATGCCTGGACAGCAAGCCGTGACAGAAACCGCTGATACATCTGTGGGCACACCGCTTGTTCGCGGCGTGACCATTCGCAAGGTCTCGGTCGAAGCTCCATGGGACTGGATCGGTGCGGGCTGGCAGGATCTCTGGGTCCATCCGCAGTACAGTCTGGCCTACGGCGCCGTATTTGCAGCAATTGCACTCTTAATGTTTCTCGGTTTTACGGTGGCCGGTCTGCAATCGCTGATCGTCGCACTAGCCGGCGGGTTCATGCTGCTGGCGCCGGCGATTGCCGTGGGATTGTACGAGTTGAGCCGGCGCATCAGCGTTGGCGAACCGGTGTCGATTGCAGGATTGTTGGCAGCAGGTGCCAAAGCCCCGGGACAGCTTAGTTTTCTGGGCGCGATGCTGGCCTTTTTCTACTTTGTATGGCTCGAAACGGCGCTGCTGCTGTTCATGCTGTTTTTTGGTGGGAATGCCGGATTTCCTCCGGCCAGCCAGTTCGTGGGAACATTGCTGTTCGAACCACATGGCCTTGGTCTGCTGATCGTTGGTACGATTGTAGGTGCGATCCTGGCAGCAGCCGTCTTTGCCATTTCTGTCGTGTCAGTTCCGCTGCTGTTGACACGACGTATCGATGCGATCAGTGCGACCTATATTAGTATTGAGGCCGTGACCTCGAACCTGAGACCGATGGCGCTCTGGGCCGCTCTGATCGCTGCAATCATGATTGTGGGTCTTGCGACATTCTTTGTCGGCGTCATCGTGACATTCCCGCTGCTGGGTCACGCGACGTGGCACGCGTTCCGTGAACTGGTGGCGTTTGATGATGAGTAGGGCGTGTTCACTTGAAATCGCGCCAATCTGCCGCCGGCATCGTTCGATCAAGGCGCCCAAGCGAACTCGTGACAACGCGTAAATATCGGATCTTAGGTGCAAGGCTCGCCGGCGCGTGAACTCAGTCGTCCGGCGACTTGTCATCGAGGGCCCGCCAGGCGGCGCCGTCAAGGTCTTCGAACTGACCCGAGCGTAATGCCCAAAGAAATGCAACGAGGCCGAGGAGACCGAGGGCAAGCGCCGCCGGGATGAGCCAAGCTAATGCTGTCATGATCCATTCCTCAGCTTCATGTGGCGTAGGCGCAGTGCATTGGCGGTCACACCGATTGACGACGCTGACATGGCGATGGCCGCAAGAAACGGCGTGAGAATGCCCAGCATCGCCAGCGGCACGAATACGGCGTTATAAGCCAATGCGATTCCGAAATTCTGTAGGGCCATGCGGCGGGATTGGCGGGCCACGGCGAGCGCTTCGCAGACGCCTGCGAGGTTGTCACCCATGAAGATGGCGTCAGCTGTTGTCTG
>JBPCWB010000755.1:0-7085 GCA_051009955.1 Hyphomicrobiaceae bacterium
AGATGAGCGTAGTTTTGGTTCGCCGAAGCGAATGAGTACCATAGATTGCCGGGTCAAGCCCGACGGCGGTGAGCCATTGCTTGAGCAGTCGGGAGTACTGCCTCGCCGTCACATGCACTTCATTGTCGACTCGCCCGGGGAACAAATACTGACCGGGTACGCGACGAGTCTCCGTTAGGTAGGCATCGATTGTCTCTCGGGCCTGTTCGGTCAGCTCGAACTTTACCGGTCGACCAGTCTCCTTCTGTCGGACAGTTGCTCGATCGAGCGTCAAACCCCGTGGTGCCACGTCTTCAACTCTAACCGCGACGACATCACAGCCGCGGAGTTTACTGTCAATGGCCAGATTAAATAGTGCCAGATCTCGTGTATCCCGTTCCAACTGAAGCTTCGTACGAATGGCCCAGACGTGCTTCGGTCGTAACGGTGGCTTGGGTCCGATCAACCTGCCCTTGTTCCATGGCACACGGTCGGCGTTCGGATAGGTCGGGTTGTAGTTCTCGGTCATAGCTGTCTCCTTGATTTGCAGGGAGTAACCAGCTTGATCTTGGAGGCCCGCTGGCAGGAAAGAGCGACCGGAATAGGGTAAATGATCAGCGGGCGGATCGACGTGAATGACCCGTTGCAGACTCCGCGCCCTAACTCGATTATTCGAATTTGTTGGCCAATTGATCTATCAACCAGTCCAAGAATGCTCTCATTTTCGGCGTTGCGCCGCGATGGCTGGGATAGATGGCGTGCAACTCAATAGACGGTACTGACCATTTGGATAGAACTCGGATGAGCTCTGGTGAGCGGGCTAGATAGTTGGGGAGGAGAGCGACGCCTAAGCCCTCGAGAACCATCTGCTCAAGAACGGCAAAGTCATTGACGATGGCTCTTGGTTCGATTTCAACATGTGTCAATCCGGATGGACCAGAAAGATGCCAAACATGCCCCGTTTCGGCGTGACTCATCGCAAGGCAATCTAACTTGGCTAAGGCGATTGTAGACTTCGGAACACCATGTGTTTTCAGATATTTTGCTGCTCCGTAGATACCCAACTCACTCCGACCCAAGCTGCGGCTTATTAAACTGGAATCTTCGAGTTGACCGACTCGGATCGCTAGGTCGTACCCTTCTTCGACCAAATCAACTCGCCGGTTGGAGAGCTGAAGCGACATCCGCACCTCAGGGTATGCCTTGATGAACCCCGGCAACAATGGCGCAACGAGATGTTGACCGACAGTGACAGAAGTGCTGACCCGAAGCGTGCCACGCGGCACCTCCAGAGACTGAGAAATAGAAAGATCAGCATGTTCCACCTCCTCAACAATGCGCCGGCAATGCTGATAGTAAATTCCACCAATCTCGGTCAGATGAGTCTTCCTGGTCGTGCGCTCCAATAACCGCACACCCAACTTATCTTCGAGCTGTGCAAGGCGACGGCTGATATTGGATTTAGGTAGATTCAGCGCCCGCGCCGCTGCCGTAACCCCGCCATGCTCGACGATGTATGCAAAGACCACCATGCCATCTAGGTCTGTCACCATGAACTATCCCAAAAATAGAACAATATGTTCCAAAATGTGGAACTTATCTCATTAGTAGAACCATGTATCTTCCTATTCAAGAGACACTTGGAGACGAACAGAGGAGATAACGACATGGCACACGAGAGGTTCAACGCGAGCAACGCTGCACTGTTGTTGATCGACCATCAGGTCGGCACGGCAGGCTGGATGCACTCAGGTTCGCCAGACGACATGAAGCGCAATACACTGGCCTTAGCCAAAGCAGCGGCGGCAACCGGCATGCCTGTGGTCATGACAAGCAGTCAGGAACACCAGGTCGATGTGCAAGGCCCACTTTTTCCCGAGCTGGCAGAAATACTACCGGACGCATTCGCTTCACGGATCAAACGTGGCGGCACTGTCGACTCGATGGCCGATCCAGATTTTGCCGCCGCCGTTCAAACAACTGGTCGCAAGAAGCTGATCATGGCGGGACTGCTGACTGAAGTCTGTGTGCTCTATCCTGCTTTGAGTGCAGTTGAAGATGGATACGAAGTGCAAGTTATCGCGGATGCATCGGGTTCCGGTACGAAGGCCGGAGATGACTTTGCAATTGCACGCATGCAGCTCGCCGGAGCTCATGTCGCAAGCACGATCCAGATATTGTCAGAGATGGTGGATGACTGGTCAACGGGGGCTGGTCCCGAAATTTTAGGCGTCCTCGGCGAAATATACGCATCGTTAGCTCAGGACTCGGCAGCATGAGTTGGCAACCTAGTTCTGATCCTATTCTTGGAGACCTGAAATCTTGCGCCGCGTTGGAAACCGTCATAGTTCCGCGCGTTCGCGATCTTGGTGGTTTCGAAGTACGTCGCGCATTGCCTTCAGAGCAGCGGCAGATGGTGGGCCCCTTTATCTTTTTCGACCAGGCTGGTCCTGCCGAGTTGATCACCGGTAAGGGCATCGACGTTCGGCCTCATCCCCACATTGGTTTGGCAACGGTTACCTACCTGTTCGATGGTGAGATGAAACACCTCGATAGCCTTGGAACAGAACAAGCTATTTGTCCCGGTGACGTGAACTGGATGACGGCGGGTAAAGGCATCGTCCATTCTGAACGCTCACCAGAATCTGTGCGAGCCAACGGCGCGCGATTATTCGGCATTCAAAGCTGGGTGGCACTGCCTAAAGATCAGGAAGAAAATGATCCAGGTTTCTTCCATCATGACCAGGCGGCCCTGCCGATGCTTGATGACGAAGGCAATAAGGTCCGCGTAATTGCTGGGTCGCTGTACGGACTTACGTCTCCGGTGAAAACGGCAACCGATATGTTCTATGCGGATGTGGCCATGAAGGCAGGTTCCAAGGTTCCATTGCCTGCCGATCATGAGGAACGCGCCGTCTATATCGTCAGTGGCAACATCGAAATTGCAGGGGATAGATTTGAGGCTGGCCGTCTGTTGGTGTTTCGTCCAGGTGATGAGATTACCATTACTGCATACCTAGACTCGCAGATTATGCTTCTTGGTGGTGAGCCAATGGATGGGCCGCGCCATCTGTGGTGGAACTTTGTCTCAAGCTCCAAGGAAAGGATTGAGCAGGCGAAAGAAGACTGGAAGCAGAAGCGCTTTGACACGGTGCCCGGTGATGAGGAAGAATTCACCCCATTGCCGGATAAATGACCTGGTTCCTCTTCGCCGAACAAGCCTTATCAAGGCAATGGAAAACCATGCCTCGTCAAGCCCGGTGCTCTATGGCCAGTTTGTCGACTTTGAGACTTGCGGCATAGGACACGGGACAGTTCTGCAATGACAGACACTCACGCTAGTCAGCCTGTCGTCACGGCGATAACCGATCACATTGCCGTCTCGATGCAGGCGAGATATGAAACGCTGGTTGGTGAACTCAACGAGATGCTGAAGCAGCAGCCGGGTTTCCTGTCTGTCGACACAATTCGGCATGCTCGTCCGCGACACGTGGAGTACACAGGACTGTTGTGATCTGCCCTCATTGAGTGATCCATTTTGAATGTTAGTTGAGCGTTGGCCGAATGGCTAGATCGAGCGGGGCGGTTGGAGCCGCCCCATTGGGCAAAGACGGCCACGCGGCGGAGCTTGGCAGCCACGATTCCGGTGCGGGTGGATGGTATTCGGCGATTTGATCCGGCAACATCGTTTAGAACTAGGGCTCAGCCAAGAAGAACTCGGCCATCAGGCCAACCTTCATCGCACCTACATCTCCAGCGTCGAACGTGGCATCCGCAATCCCACAATCACGGTTCTCCACCGTATCGCAAATGCGCTTGACCTGACTGTTAGTGAATTGCTGGATGGACTTGAGGATGACTAATGTCGCACTTGCGTAGCATGTGGAGTTGTCTGACCAATTGATGCACAGCGGATTACTTCTGTGCCGCTTCGTGACGCTGCCGGGTGTCAAATTCGATTCCGGTCCAGTATTCCGCGCTGACGCCCTCAGGTGCGGTACGCGCCCGAGAAATCGATTGCGAACAATTGACTGCTTTGCCAGAGGAAGCAGTCGTCGGACGTCAATGGCTAGGGATCGACTTCACGGCCTAAGGGCTCGCCGGCTGTTCACCCAGAAGCAGACGAGCGGCGACCGACAAACCTGCACAGGATTGGAACTGCGATCCACTTTGGGAATGAGCGATTGGAGCGTTGAGTTATCGGATCTCTAGTGCTCACAGATCGATGCTCTTGCGTTAGTCCTTGTTGTCCAAGAAGCGATTGTACTGGGAGTTACCGTGCAACAATTTCTTGTGCCGCCTTCAGGCGTGTCCAGCCCGGTACAACGGCCAACGGATCAACATCCCCCCATTTCTTATGGAAGGCGCCGCCTCGTTGAAGTCTTGGAAGTTCCGTAATTAATCGCTCAGTAAACATTTTGACCCTTCGATTGCGGCTGCTGGTGGGCTTCCAATTGTACGCAGCCAGCACCGCTCCAACAGCAATTGTCTCGACGGATTGCCCCTTTGGAATGATGCTCGGATAGTCAGTTGCGGTCAGGCTGGAGCTCAAATAACCGAGATCTTCGAGTTGGCGGTCAATCTCGATTTTGATGAAGCTCACGCCTTCGTCGGGAGCGACATCCAAGAAATAGGCCGCCGGTTTGCCAACAACAAAGACAGCCGCCTTGATTTGTCCTTTCCGCACGGCCGACACCGCTTCGGCATTCGACATGTTCACGGGCTGAACCTCGATACCCAGGCTCTTGAACATGATGCCAGCCGTCATCGCTGTCCCACTACCCTTGCCGCCGGTGCTCACTTTTTCGCCATCGAGTTCCTTGAGACCGATAACGCCCGGTGCCGCGAGTACATGGATCTCCTCGTTATAGAGCTTCATTATGTAATGGATTTTGCCCCCGATATCCTTCACTCCCGGCAAGCCGCCGCGCACACCGGTCAAGACGTCGGACTGAACGATTGCAACGTCGACACCTCGCAGCCAAAGCAGATCCGCAATGTTCTGCTGGGAGCCGCGGCCCAATTGCGCGATAATCCGCAGCTGGCCTTCCTTATCAAGCGCATTGGCCATGTCTTGTGCGAACCGGCTGTAAGTTCCACGCACACTGCCACCTATGACGCCGACAGTATCGCGATTTGCGCGTTCTCTGGCTGATTGCGAATATGCTTCGCCCGAAATGACGCCTATGAGTGCAACGAGAGACAGGCAAGACCTAACCCAAAACCGCATTCCGAACCTCTTGCTCTCGTTCAATTCGTTACTCAAATGTTGCCCGGCGATTACCACTTAGCGATGAACGCGCGGCGCAGAATGTCGTCAGGTTCCGTCGTCTTGCTAGCCGTCAAGCCGTTGTCGGACAGATCGGGTTGCTCTTGATTTCGCGTAACTCCGCCGCGTTCTGCGTCGACCAACGCTCGCTCATTCCTGTTTCGTTGGCTATTGCCCTGGCGTATGCGCAGCTTTTCGGCCAAGCGTCGGGCGTTTTTGATGGCCGTCGAAATTTCACTTTTCGCAGTGGGCGCAGGTGCCTCTTGTTTTTCAGGCGTTGCAGTTAAAACGCGCGATACGGTCGGCCGAGCTGCACCCATGACACGGCGCTGCATTAGAGTTTCTTTTGCCGTCTCGTCCACGTCTGTTCTCGGTGACCGGATCTCCAAGTCTGTAATGACGGTCGGCAATTTTGCAGGCTTCCCTGGCGCGACGAAACCTGTGCCAATGTCTTTATCAATAGGCGAGCGGCGAGGGCTAGGTGGATTACCGGTCCAGCTTTCTGTGCGCACAGCGACCGCAGCGGCCTGGTTGATGATTGAAGACTGTGCCGCAATTCGTCTGCCGCGCTGCCTAGCCAATCGCTGGCGTGTGGGCTGCGTCGCTCTGGCCGCCAACTTGGCTGTCTCACTGGTAACGCGTCGTTCGACGATCACTCGTTCGTTATTTCTGACGACGTCCTCGGGTCTTATCAGTTGCGGAACTTGTACCTTTGGCGAATGTCTTGCTTTCGATGTCAGCTGGGCATTGGTCTCGTCGATTCTGCGCTTCAGTTGCTCGGCGAGTTCGGCATCTTTGCGGACATCCTCTGCCAGCTCCTGGCGTTGCGCGGGCGCTCGCTGGATCGTTGCCTTTCGATCCTCCAGAGCTTCTTGCTCCTTTTTGAGCAGCAGTGCGAGCTTGTTGTCTTCTTGAAGCGTATGCCGCTGTACGAGTGCACCGTTCAAAAACTCCGCGCGCATAATCTTGGCCGGTTCATTGACAGGAGTTGTTACTCGACCGTCAATGCTATCTGAGTTGACGTACAGCCAACCCATGAATCCAATTGTGAAGATGAGCAGACCGTAGGCCAAGTTAGCAACAGGCCGCGCGGCAACTCCGCGGTGCGGTCTAGGTTGAACGGAGCCTGGCGTACTGTTCCCGAAGAACCAGATATGTCCTTCTAAATCCCTGCAACTGAACGAGCGGCCAGAAAACTCGTCCGCCTTATTGTCGAATACAATATTGACGTTGGCTTGAGCGGCTTTAGCGCGCAGTGCATCAATATCGTCAACCAGCACATAGCAAGATTGGATTTCTGAGCTGCCAACTTGGTCAGATTTTGGAGCGAGCCCGTCAGCTTCCTCGTCTCTCGCCGAACCGAGCAACAAAGTGCCGCTGCCAAATGAAAGCTCGGCGTAGTCCAAACACCCGTCCTGTCCCCGAGCGACGCTGCGCAATTCGAAGCCGAACGCCGTGCACAACCATTCAACGGCTGTAGCAAGATCGCGGTATCGTATTGCTGGTGCAATCGCGTCGGACGAGATCCTGGATGGCGCCGTCATAGGTGTAACTCCCGTAGCCGATACGCTGGCAGCTCAGAAGTTCAACGCTGGATCAGGATTTAGTCAGACAACGCGTCAAATAAACAGATAAAAGAACTTCTGTAAGCTGCTGTAAATAAGAGAATATTGGCCCCCACACTTTTAATAATTCACATCCTATTGAGCGAGTGTGGTATTAGGCAAGAAAAAAGTACGCATGCCTATTTGGCCTCAAAACGCGCATATCGGATGATACGAGAAGAATACGTAACCAAGTTGAAGGGTTGGGGCAGCAATTGCGCCCGCATCATGCG
>JBPCWB010000756.1:0-6454 GCA_051009955.1 Hyphomicrobiaceae bacterium
GTCGAAACGATGGTGATGAAAGCCGTCCAATTGCCGACAATGGCCGACTACAAAAAGATCTGGAAAACAATCTTGAGGTCGTGCGGAATTGGAACATTCATCGGCGTGCTGCCCGCGGAGGGTGCGACGGTTGCCTCGATGATCGGATATTCCGAGGCGCGGCGATGGTCGAAGAACAAAGAGGAGTTCGGTAAGGGTGCGGTTGAAGGTATTGCCGGTGCGGAGGCCGCCAACAACGCCGCCACCGGCGGCGCCATGGTGCCAACGATGGTGCTTGGTATCCCGGGAAGCGGAACAACGGCAGTAATTCTGGTCGGTCTGCTGGTGCACGGGCTCAGACCTGGCCCCTATCTTTTCACCGAGCAGGTCGACAAGGTCTATGCGATCTTCGGAGCGATGTTAGTAGCCAACTTCATGTTCCTGTTTCTGGGCCTCTATGCCGCGAAACTGTTTGCCAGGGTCTCCCTTGTTCCAACCGCAATTCTTTGGCCGATCGTATTCGCGTTGTCCGTCATTGGTGCTTACGCGCTGAACCAGTCGCTGCAGGATGTATGGATCGTGCTGATCTTTGGCGTCATCGGTTACTTCATGCGCCGCTTTGGATTTGCCGTTGCACCGGTCGCGATTGGGCTCATCCTAGGCGAAATGGTCGAGACCAATTTGCAGAACTCACTCAAGATATTCGATGGTCAATGGTGGCTGATACTGACGCAGCCGCTGGCCGCGTTCTTCCTTATCCTTTCTGTACTCGGTCTGTGTGGGCCGATGCTGTATGCATGGCTGATGCGTCGGCAAAAGGATACGGTACGGCAGGAAACTTGATTTAAGACAGGTCAAATCCTGCAATCGCTGCACAAAGGGAAGCGTCCGGAATTTGATCAAAGCGACTGCCACATCGACCCGTGAAGCCGCGCTATTGGTTGTCGGCCCGCCTCACGACGCGCGTGCCGTCAGTTATTCGATCATTCGGATGCAGAATGACCATCTCGCTCTCTGACAATCCGTTTGTGATCTGGGCGTCACGGCCGTTTCTGCGACCGATCTCGACCGTCTTCAATACCGCGATATCGTCGGACACGGTGAATAAGGCCCACGACGCACCTTGGCGAAAGAGTGCGCTCAGCGGAACATTCAACACGTTGTCGTTGTGCCACTCGACTATCCTGACGAACACGCGATAATCGTGACCAAGTCGAAGCCGCTGGGTAAAGGGCTCATTGATCGACAGCCGAACATTGACGCGCTGTTCCTCGATGCCAAGCGCAGAAACCTTCTTGAACCCGGTCGGTTCGACGCGCGAGACGACCGCGTTGAGTTTCACTTCACCACCCCAGGCCAGGATTTCGGCCCGGGCACTCTCTCGCACGCGCACCGCATCGACGGACAAAAGATCGACAACCACTTCCAGGTTGGCCGGGTCCCCCAGTTCCAGGAGCGGTGTGCCCGACTGGACCACGGTTTCGCTCTCCGTCACGATGCGGATGACCCGGCCTGAAATCGGTGCAAGGACCCTGATGCAGCAGTCCGCTTCTCCCGATGCAAAATCGGTTGTGGGCGCAATCAATTGCGCGCGCGCGCTTTCGAGTTCACGCTCACGCACACTGAGCTCTGCCAGTGCCGTGTTTCGCGCCGCCGCAGACGTCTTCTGCGCCAGGATGGCCTCGTCCAACTGGCGCTGGCTGATCGTGTTACGCTTGATGAGGCTCCGTTTCCGCACCAGTTCTTTGTCGCTGAATTCCAAATCGGCCTGTGCCCGTTCCACCGCCGCCTTGGCCAGCGCCACGGCCGATTGCGCCGCTGCCGCCCGCGCATCAAGGATCTGCCGCGTGCGTTGATCGAGAAACGACGGGATGACGGGCTCAAGCTCGGCAACGATCGTCTTGCCTTGGCGCACCGGGTCTCCGACTTTCAACGGCGACCGTTTCACACGGCCCGCGATCGGCGCCGACACCTTGAAAACGTCGCGAATTTGCGTAACGCCTTCCTCATCGATGGTCACCGTCATCGGGCCGGTCGCCACCGTATGAAGATCGACCGCTATTGGGTCGTCTTGCAGCAACCAGACAAGTAGGACCGCGCCAACGATCGCCATAACGCCCAGCGTGATCGGTCGCTTCCACTCATCTTTGAATTTGAACTCTGAAAGCATCGATCATTCCCGGGTTTTCAAAACGCTGATGAGATCGAGATCATCAATGCGCAGACGGACGGCAAGCGCGGCAACCAAAGCCGCGATGATCATGATCAACGACGAATAGACATAGGTATGGCGCGATATCACGAACGGCACGCGATAGAGCTCAGTGTCAAATCCGCTAATGAGCATCCAGTTGAAGAGATAACCGAGCCCCCAGCTCAAGGGAATGGCAAGGGCTGTCATGAGGGCGATCTCGCCGAGCAGAATGTTTGATACTTCGGCACGCGTAAAACCAAGAACACGCAGGCTCGCGAGTTCCCGTCCGCGCTCGGACAGCTGGATTCGGGCACTATTGTAGACCACGCCAAACGTGATGATGACGGCGAGCACGATGAACGTCGTCATCATGATCGAGATGTTACGCGCCAGCGTTTCGCGGAACTTTACGAGAGATGCCTTTTGCAACATGACGGCGGAGACCGCCGGCAGTTCCTTGAGTTCGCGATAGAGTTCGCGCA
Organism: Hyphomicrobiaceae bacterium; assembly: GCA_051009955.1. Taxonomy (GTDB): domain Bacteria; phylum Pseudomonadota; class Alphaproteobacteria; order Rhizobiales; family Hyphomicrobiaceae; genus Tectiglobus. The sequence goes on from JBPCWB010000756.1 coordinate 2,656, forward strand.
GATAGGCCGTATCGACCATCAAATCGGCGGCGGTAGCAACGTGGCCTTCGCCCGCCAGGCGATTCAATTCGTCCATCCGCATAACGGCCTGCAGTCCGACGAAACCTTGCAGAATAGCGGTCACGGGCACGGTGAACGAGCGGCGCTTGCCTTGGGTCAGTTCAACGACAATGCGGTCGCCACGATTGACCCGCAAAATCTGGGCAAGCTTCTCGCTCAGTGCTATGCCGGCGTCCGGCACAGTTATGGTTTGCAGCTTCAAATCCAACAGGCCCTGCAGATCTGCGCCGGCCTGCAACCCCTGCACGGCCGTGCGCTTGCTCCAATGGCGATGGCGCAAGATGGCACTGGCGCTGCGATTGAGCTCGACCGAGCGGACGCCCGTGAGCTGACCAATGTCGTGTGCGATACGCAGCGGCTTGACTTCGCGGAATGTGACGGTTGCATCCTGCCGCTGCAGTTGGAAGTACGTGACATCGATCATGAATTCGATCGAATCCGATGTCGACATCGACATGACGAGAAGTCCGCCGGATGCCGCAATCCCGGCAACGGTCAAACTTGACCGTACGGGGAATCGCAGCGTGTGACGCAGGACCATGTTGGCCGAACTCGGCAGCAATCGCGTCAGCTGCGTCAACGAGAAAAGGTTGCGGCCATAATTGGGTGGAGCCGGCGGCGACATGGCGACGGCCGGTGACAGGCTCACCGCCGCGCGAACGGCATGGAGCGCGCCCAGCCAGGCCACCAACAAGCTCAATCCTGCGGATATGGCAAATACGTCGGGCGGGTTGAGGAAAACCAGAAACGGAAAATGAAAGAACTCCGCATAAATCACGGTCATACCATGGCCGAGATAAACGCCGGCCACAAATCCCAAGGCGACACCGACGAGGGCAATCACTGTAACGAACTTGAGGTAGTGTATGGCTATCGAACGGGAGCCGTAACCGATCGCCTTCAGCAGACCGATCTGCTCACGTTCGCGCGCAATCAGGCGGGCCAGCGCCATGTTAATCAGGAACGCAGCCACCGCGAAGAAGATCGGCGGAATAATCTTGCTCATGGTGCGAAGCTGATTGAGTTCGGCATCAATGAATGCGTGCGAGATTTGGTCAGCCCGCTCGATGGCCCCCGTTCCACCGTAGCGATCAAGCTCACGGTCGAGCGCGTCAATGACATCGGCGTTCACTGCACCACGGTCGAGGACAGCCGTCACCGCATTAAAAGCGCCGTCGAGATCGAAAGCCGCCTCGGCAGCTCGCTCACCGATCCACACGATACCGAAGCGACTGTCGTCAGGAATGAGGTCACCGGGACCAAGTGCATAAATGAACTCGGGACTGAGCGCGACGCCGACAACGGCAAGCCGTTTCTTACGGCCATTCAAGATTGCAAAGAATCGGCTACCAGGCTGCAATTTATGAGCTTTGGCAAATGCCTCGTTGACAACCACCTCGGCGTCGCGTGTCGGATCCGGCAGGCGACCGGCCCTCATGACCAGACCATTGAGCCGCGGCGGCCCGAACAACGGCAAAGAGATCATTCGACCGGTAACCGGTTGATCAAACCCATCGATGTCCAGAATCGCTTGGTTCTCAATCCGACCCTCGATGACCGCAATTCCATCGATCTGTGCCAGACGATCGACAACGTGACGGGGAAACCGTTTGGCAGTGGCAAACACATCGGCGAAGCGATACCGATCATAGTAGGCACTACGGGTCTCATCGAGAGAGCGATAGGCTCCGTTTCCAAGGATCACTGTCGTAACGCCGGCGGCGAGCACCAGAGCGATGGCCAGACCCTGCGCCCACAAATCGAACAGATCGCGAAACAGTTTTCGATCCAAGGCTGTCATGGGGGCTACCAACTGATCTCAGCGGGACTGAGCTGCGCCTCGTTTTCTTCCGTCCGCACGATGCGTCCGTCCTGCATGTAAATCACACGGTGGGCGATGTTCCGGATCGCAGCATTGTGCGTGATAATCGCGGTTGTCGTGCCGAGTTCGACGTTGACCGAAACCAATGCTTCCAGGACCTTGATCCCCGTTTCTGAGTCCAGAGCGCCGGTCGGCTCATCACACAGCAGCACACCGGGTCGTTTTGCAATCGCACGGGCAATCGCAACCCGTTGTTGTTCGCCGCCCGAAAGTTCCGCGGGAAAGTGATCCATCCGCGCACCCAGGCCTACCAGCTTCAGTGCTTCGTCCGGCGGCATGGGATCCGTCGCAATTTCGGTGACCAGCGCGACGTTCTCGCGCGCCGTCAGACTCGGCATGAGATTGTAGAACTGAAAGACGAAGCCAACGTTCTTGCGTCGGAACTCGGTCAGTCGGCCATCGTCGGCATCGGTAATGTCAGCGCCTTGAAAAGATACCGTCCCGCCACTACCACGGTCCAATCCGCCCAGGATATTCAGCAATGTCGACTTGCCGCTGCCCGACGGCCCGAGAAGGACCGTCATTTCGCCGGAGTAGAGCACGATGTCTACGCCGCGCAACGCGTGCACCTGCACGTCGCCCGTGTCGTAGACTTTCGTCAATCCACGCGCTTCGAAGACAACGCCGGGCATGCCGCTGAACCTAACAACCGTTTCGCTACTGGATTATGCTCAAATCACTTCGGGAGAATTGAGGCGGATCAAAGCTGCCCATAGCCCGAGAATTGATCGGTATCAATGAGGTTGTTCCTGGACTGGACTGTTATCGACAACAGCAGACAGGCCAACGGGAATTGATGATGAAACCGACACGCACATGGATCCTTATAGCCGACGGCGCCCGTGCCCGCGTCCTATTGAACGAAGGTCCGGGCAAGGGCATCACAGCTGTCGACGGAATGAACTTCACGGGCAGCCACGCGGCGACCCGGGACATCATGGCGGACAAACCGGGGCGCAGTTTTGAGTCGGTCGGTGACACACGCCACGCTCTGCAAAACCCGTCTGATCCTCACCAGCTTCTGAAGCAGCAATTTGTAGATCGGATCGCTGCAATCATGACCGAGCATCAGTCCGCATATGATTCGTTGATCATCGTTTCACCGCCCGCGACACTCGGCATGATTCGAAAAGCTCTGAGCAAAGCCGTGGCCAACAAGGTCAAGAGCGAGCTCGGCAAAGATCTCACCCACACCACCAACACGGAAATCGCGGCACATCTCGAAGGCGTGCTTGCGATTTAGGCCCATTCAAGGGCCATTGACCACGATCAATGCCAACCGGAGCGTCGCTCCTAGAATGCGCCGAGCATGACACCGACCAACGGAGAGGCCGCAGATGGTTGAGAAATCCCACACCGCCGGCGCGCTGCCCAATATCTATGAGCCGTTGCGCAACATCGGACAGAAGATCGCGGACTGGTTTGCGCCGCGATCGGAAGCTTCAGCTGCTGAAGACTATTATGAGATCATTGTCGAGATCCCAGGCGTGAAAGCGGAGGACGTCGACGTCGCAGTCCACGACGGCAGCCTCGTCGTCAGCGGTGAAAAGCGCTCGGAACATCATGAGAGCGGCCGGACGTATTTCTTCTCGGAGCGCGAATACGGCGCCTTTCAAAGATCGTTCCGGCTCCCACCGGATGCCGACAACAACACGATTGATGCCACATTCGGAGACGGTGTTCTGACACTACGGATCGCAAAACGCTCCTCGGCGCCCGATGACCGCCGACGCATCGAAGTCCGCCAGGTCTGACACAAAGCACCGAATTCATTCCAACCTTAGGCGAGAAGCAGGGAGATCCAGGCATGATCAAGCGAAGAGTCGAACACCTGTTGGGTGGCTTTCTCATGCTAAC
>JBPCWB010000757.1:0-3705 GCA_051009955.1 Hyphomicrobiaceae bacterium
CAGTCATCGATCAATGAACCGCCATGTAGCGTTGAGGCGACGCTCGCCGGGATTACCATTGGCGCCTGAGACAAGAAAGGCCGGTCAACGCGTTGACCGGCCCCTCACGAACGGGATCACATGGTGCTATTATTCCCAGGTTTTGAACGGAACGCCCAAACCGGCTTTCTCAAGTGCCGACGCCCGCGCGGACTGCCAACCCTTGTTGAAGGCCGCATCATCCTTGTCCTTGTTGGCGTCCATGTGGGCTTTCCAGGCTGCCGCCAGAACGTCCTGGCGCTTCAGCATTTTCTGGTTGTGTGCCTCTTCCGCTGCACTCCACTTGCCGGCTTCCTTGAAGTACTTGATCGAACCCGGATGATAGGGGAACACCCACTGCAGGTTCTGGCGTGAAATATGGTAGCCGCTCATGCTCGGACCGGCATCCTTGATTTCCTCGTAGCGATCCATAACCGCTTTCGTCAGCCCATAGGCCAGATCGTCGGAACCTTTCGGCGTCGAGACAAAGATTGGATACGGCTGAACGTTGCCCGGATAAGGCTTCTTGCCGGTCGTGTTTTTCTCAGCGTCTATGGCGACCTTGACCATCGTCGGTGTCCACCATGGTGCCGCCTTTTGTGCACGCGCCCAAGCCTCTTTGTTGTCGTGCGGGAAGGCGGTCCAGAACAATCCACGCGGCGATGCGGCAAGCTTGTTGTAAGCTCCCGACACGGTCGACCCGAACGTCGCGTCCGCTTGACCGTTGATCACGGCTTCAGCCGACTGCTTCCAGCCCGGTACAACGACTTTGACCACGTCATCCCAGGTCAAACCACCCCAGGCGAGGTGCCCTGACGCATTGATGTTCAGCGCGGGAGCGCCTTTCACCCAGGTCACCCGCTTGCCCTTGAGATCGGATGGCACCTTGATCCCGGCATCGCCAGCTGCGACCAGCTGATAGCCATTGTCGCCGATATTGTTGAAGAGATTGTAGAGCCGCATTGGGCCCCACTTCTTGGTCCCGAACATGTGCGAACCTTCGGCCGCCATGTAAGCCGCGATCCCACAGGCGCACAACGGCGTTTGGCCGCTCCGCAGGGGCACCATCCGCGAGACGTCGTTCTTGCCCGGTATGATCCGCAGGCCCGCATCGTAATTCTTCTTCAGCATCTGGCCGAGACCAACCGACTGGGCATAGCCCGAAGATGTCGTACCGTAGGCCGTCCAGGAAATCTGTTTGGGCAACTTGACGTCTGCCGCAAATCCCGAACCGACACTGAATGCCAGAGCCGCCGCTGAAATGATGACGATCTTACCCAATTTCATACTGCGTTTCCTCCGTTGTAAAGCCTTTCAAGCCCGCCAGTTGCTCTGGCTTGTATTTTCAGAACTGTAATGCATGCAAGTGTCGCGTCAAACGCTATGACGCATCACGCACGAAATAACTCGAAAATAACGCCATTCCCGAGACTTCGGCCCGCCGCGACAGCCCGGTCTCATGCACATTTGCGTAATTCGCCATCAGTGACTAACCATAGTTACAGCTTACTTCTTCGCCCTTCATCGGAAACGGGAAAGTCCTCTGCGTATGGCTGAATTCATGTCCGCAACATCTGTCGATTTGTCGGACGACGATCTCCTCCAGAACTGCATTTCACAACTCGGAGATGTTACCGCGCATAATCTCGGGTTCGTCTATGTCACCGACCCGATCTCGGACCGACTTGGCAACATCGTGACAGGGTTGAGGCGCGGAACCGGCATACAGGATTGGGTGGGAACCGTCGGTATCGGCATCTGCGGCGGTGGCACGGATTACTTCGCTCGGCCGGCGATGAGCGTACTGACCTGCAGTTTCGCGGATGACGCTTATCGCATTTTCAGCACGATCAGGTCGCCGTCCGAAATTGCGTTCAGTTTGGACAATGGCTTCGTCGCCGGCCTCGGCGTCGTTCATGCCGATCCCCGTAATCCGCAGACCATGGAGTTGATCGGCGGCTTGGCACACGACTACGGAACGTATCTGGTCGGCGGTCTGAGCGCCGCAACGGACAAATTCGACCAGGTGGCAAACACCGTTGAACATGGCGGCGTCTCTGGTGTCATGCTCGGCGGATCCATCCAAGTGGCAGTCGGATTGAGCCAGGGTTGCACACCGATTGGTCCGCCACACACCGTGACCAGCGGCGAACGACAGATTATTGCGACACTCGACGGGCGCCCTGCATTCGAATTACTTTGCGAAGATCTTGGCGTCGCGGACGGTGTCGATCCACGGCCGTGGCTCGACAATATCCATGCAGCGGTTCTCGTCAGCGGATCAGATACAGGCGATTACCTTGTCCGCAATTTGATGGGCGTCGATCCCGGTCAAGGACTCGTCGCGATTGCGGAGGACGTGCCGTCGGGCGCCCGCATCATGTTCGTCCGTCGCGATGCGCAAAGCGCTGCAAAGGATCTGGATCGCATGATCGAAAACCTCAAACAGCGGCTTTCGGCGCCTGCCAAGGCGGGCTTGTACTTTTCCTGCGTGGCCCGCGGCCCCAACCTCTTTGATGAGGACGCCTACGAGGTGGCCAAAATTCGCGAGGCGTTCGGTGATATGCCGTTGGCCGGTTTCTATGGAAACGGCGAAATCTGCAATGACCGCGTGTATGCCTACACCGGCGTACTTACGCTGTTTCTATGATGACATGAAGATAGTCCTGCCGTTCACTGCGATGGTTTAGCCGTACGGCGGCAACTTGACGTTGCGGGCACAAAACCTTTCCATAGTAACATCGCAGAAACCAGCAACAGTGGGTGAACAGTGAAGCGTTTCGGCTTGGGGATCGACATTGGCGGCACGTTTACGGATCTCGTTCTTTACGAGTCGGCAACAGCCAAGCAGTACAACCACAAACAGCTGACGACACCTGACGACCCTACGATTGGTGTGATTGCCGGGACCGCGCATCTCCTGCGTGAAACAGAAATATCACCAGCCGATATCCATCGTGTTGTGCACGCCACAACCTTATTCACGAATGCGCTGATCGAGCGCAAAGGTGCCGTCACCGGCCTCATCACAACCGAAGGCTTCCGCGATATTCTCGAAATCGGCCGGGAGCGAAAGTACGAACTTTACGACTTGACCATCCAAAAGCCGGACCCGCTGGTTGAGCGCCACCTGCGCCTGGGTGTGCGTGAGCGGATCAGCTCCGATGGGGATGTTGTAATCCCGTTGGATGAAGCTGCGTTGCTCGCCGCTGCCCGCCAACTTGTCGAACTGGGCGCCGAAAGTCTCGCCGTGACGTTTTTGCACTCATATGCCAATGCGGTTCACGAGCAACGCACCGTCGAGTTACTGACAGCTGAGTTCGCGCAGCTTCCACTCAGCACATCGATCGACGTGGCGCCAGAAATCCGTGAGTATGAGCGCACGTCGACGACGGTCTGCAACGCCTACATCAAGCCGCTGGCGGAGCGCTATCTCGGAACGCTGTCTGAGCGACTGATCGAGCTCGGAATTTCCGCCCAGTTATTGATGATGCTTTCGAATGGTGGCCTGACCAATATTGCAGAAGCGAAGCGCAATCCAGTTCAATTGCTGGAGTCCGGACCGGCCGCCGGCGCCCTGGCTGCAGCGCATCTCGCGGGTGACGAGGGCGGAAATCATCTCCTGGCGTTCGACATGGGCGGGACGACCGCCAAACTCAGCGTCATCGATCATGGCCAGCCCAAAAT
>JBPCWB010000758.1:0-4719 GCA_051009955.1 Hyphomicrobiaceae bacterium
TCGATGGCGTTTTTGCGGCCAGCGCGTTTTTTGCAATGGCCGGGATGTCGTTGTCGGAGCACCTGGGAGTCCAACCAAAGTTCTCCGACGGCTCGAACATCGGCGGGTCATCGTTTATGGGTCACGCACTGTTGGCCGCGATGGCGCTGGAGATGGGATTGTGCAATGTCGCGGTGATCGCCTACGGCTCCAATCAGCGCACGGCCGGCGGATTTCGCTCAATCTCGGAGCCGCCGCCATTCGAAACCGTTTACGGTCCACGCAATCCTATCACGTCCTATGCCTTGGCGACGTCGCGCTATATGTACGAGTATGGAGCAACGCGCGAGCATCTCGCCGAAGTTGCTGTCGCGGCTCGAAAATGGGCGCAACTGAACCCAGAAGCCTTCGAGCGCGGTGATCTCACCATTGATGATGTCGTCAATGCGCGGATGATTTCCGACCCCCTTGGCAAACTTGACTGCTGTCTGGTTACGGATGGTGCTGCCGCCATCGTGATGACCCGGGCCGACAGAGCGGCGGACGGTCCCAACAAACCCGTCCATCTGCTCGGGTGCGCCATCGAACATCATCATCGCATGATTTCCGCGATGCCCGACCTGACTGTCACCGCGACCGCCAAAAGCGGTCCGCGCGCATTCGAGATGGCAGGGTATCAACCGTCCGACATGAATACGGTACAACTCTACGATGCGTTCACGATCAACACGATCCTGTTTCTCGAAGACCTCGGCTATTGCGCGAAAGGTGAAGGCAAAGATTTTGTCAACAACGGCGGGATCGCGCCTGGCGGCCACCTGCCGGTCAATACAAATGGCGGAGGCCTGTCGTGCGTGCATCCCGGCATGTACGGATTGTTTGTGATGATTGAAGCCATTCGTCAGATTCGTGGCGAATGCGGTGATCGACAGATCGACGGCACAAAACTGTCTGTTGCTCATGGCAATGGCGGTGTACTGTCATCGCAGGTGACGTCCGTCTGGGGGGGGCCGGACACTGTCTAGACGGGATCGCGCCCGGTCCTATGAAATTCCTGCGAGGAGGCCATCGCGATGGATATGACCCTTTCAGCTGACGAACTGGCTTTTCGAGACGACGTCCGAAGCTGGCTCAAGGACGGTGGGCTGCCCGGGTGGCTGAGCGACAAGATCCGCAAGGGCAAGCGCCTCGACAAGGACGACTATCTGACGTGGCACGCCGCCCTGCGCGAACGCGGCTGGCTCGCCTGGCATTGGCCGGGCGAATATGGCGGCGCGAACTGGACCGCTGTTCAGAAGCACATCTTCGAAGAGGAATGCGTCGCGGCCGGTGCGCCACGCGTCATCGCCTTTGGTGTCAACATGCTCGGCCCGGTCCTCATCAAGTACGGGAGCCAGACGCAAAAGGACTTCTATCTGCCGCGCATTCTCAACGATGACGACTGGTGGGCACAGGGGTATTCCGAACCCGGCGCCGGTTCTGACCTGGCATCACTGTCGACGCGCGCCGTCCGAGATGGTGACCACTACGTTGTCAATGGCCAGAAGACGTGGACGACGCTCGGTCATTTCGCGAACCGCATGTTCTGCCTGGTCCGCACCGATCCCGACGTCAAAGCCCAGGAAGGAATCTCCTTTCTTCTGATCGATATGGACAGTCCTGGGATCGAAGTCCGCCCGATCATTACGCTCGACGGCGAACACGAGGTCAACGAAGTCTTCCTGACAGACGTCAAAGTTCCAGTCGAGAACCGTGTCGGGGAAGAGAACAAGGGTTGGACGTATGCCAAGTACCTGTTGACGTACGAGCGCACCGGGATTGCCGGTGTTGGATTTTCACGCCAAGGCCTCGCCCATCTCAAGACGGTTGCGCGGGCGCAAAAGAAGAATGGCAAGCCGTTGCTTGACGACCCGGTTTTCGCGGCGCGTGTCGCCCAGGTCGAAATCGACCTGATGGCGATGGAGGTCTTCAATCTACGCGTTGTCGCCGCTGCCGGTGAAGGTAAAGCGCCGGGTCCCGAGTCGTCGCTTCTGAAGATCAAAGGAACCGTCATTCGCCAGGAGATCACAGACCTTCTGCGCCGCGCCGTCGGGCCTTACGCCATGCCGTTCGTGCCCGAAGCGTTTGATGACGGCTACAATGAAGAGCCGATCGGTCCGGACGGCGCGATGATGTATGCGCGCAGCTACTTCAACAATCGCAAGCTGTCGATCTTCGGTGGGTCCAACGAGATCCAGCGCAATATCGTGGCCAAGCACATGCTGGAACTGTGAGGCCGGAGCCGAAATGGAATTCGCACTCTCCGAAGAACGACAGATGCTGGCGGACACCGCGCGACGGTACATTTCTGACCGCTACGACATTGCGACACGCCATGCCAACGCCAATCTCGACGACGGCTTCTCGCGCGAGACCTGGAAAGAACTTGCCGAACTCGGCCTGATCGGAGCGTTGCTGCCGCCTGACGTCGAGGGTTACGGCGGACTTGGCGAAGACATCTCGGTCGTCTTCGAGGCGCTTGGCCGGGGCCTCGTGGTCGAGCCGTTTCTTGCCACCGGTATTTTGGGTGCAAGTCCGCTTGCCATCGCAGGATCGGCCTCGCAACGGGCCCTGCTGGTCGATGTCATGGCGGGCAACAAGTTGCTGGCCCTGGCCCATGGCGAACCGGAAGGCCGCTACGATCCGGCATTCGTGCGAACCCAGGCAACGCGAGAGGGGCACGGCTGGCGGCTCAACGGCCGCAAAGCCGTCGTCGTCAATGGTGACATCGCCGACAGCCTGATCGTGTCGGCTCGCGTTGATGGAGACAACGGTGACGAGGACGGACTGTCGCTATTCCTGATCGACGCCCACGCTGTCGGAGTTTCGCGACGCGGCTACCCGTCGATCGATGGGGGCCGGGCTGCCGAAATCGCTTTGGCCAACGTCGCCGTCAGCGACGATGATATCATTGGCGAAGCCGGTTACGCCTATCCGACCATTGAAGCCACGTACGCACGCGGCGTCGTTGCGCTTTGTTCAGAGGCCGTCGGCGCGATGGATGTTGCCGGAGACATCACGCTTGAATACTTGAAGACCCGCAAGCAATTCGGCCGCCCCATCGGGGCCTTTCAGGCGCTGCAACACCGCATGGTCGATATGCAGATCGAGATCGAGCAGGCGCGCTCAGCCGTTATGCTGGCCGCCGGGACATTGGAAGCCGGGCGTGCCGAGCGCGAACGCAACGTGTCCGCGGCCAAGAACCTCGTTGGACGTGTTGGCCGGCTGGTCTCCGAAGAGACAATTCAGATGCATGGCGGCATTGCCATGACCTGGGAATATGCTCTGCCGCACTACGCCAAGCGACTGACGATGATCGATCACCAGCTCGGGGATACCGACTTCCACCTCGAACGGTTCCAGCACTTTGCAAATGAGGCCGCCTGATGTCGGACCGCATTCTCGTCGACCGCGACGATCGTATCCTAACCGTCACCAACAATGATCCGGCGACGCGCAACTCGATCTCGCCGGACTTCTACGTCGGCTTTCGCGAGGCGATTGATGTTGCCGCCCGTGATGATGAGGTGCGCGCCGTCGTGCTCACCGGTGCGGGAGGTTTCTTTTGCTCAGGCGGCAATCTGCACGGCCTGAAGGAGCGATCGGAAGCCTCACGGGAAGACCGGCTTGCCAGCGTCTCGAAACTCCACGCGATGATCGAAGCCATGCGAAGCTGCCCAAAGCCGATCATCGCTGCGATCGAGGGCGGCGCGGCCGGCGCCGGCGTGCCCCTTGCGCTGGCGACCGATATGATCGTGGCGGCAAAGGGCGCCTACATGTCGATTGCCTACATCCGTATCGGCCTGACGCCGGACGGCGGAACCACGGCCTTGCTCGGTCCAATGATCCCGCGGCAGATGCTGACCGAAATGATCATGACCGGCGACCGCATCGACGTCGGCCGCATGCATGAGCTTGGCGTTGTCAATGCCCTTTGCGAACCGGGCACGGCACTCGCCACGGCCCAGAGCCTGGCTGCGCGCGTTGCCAAAGCTCCGCCGCAGGCCATTGCCAACGGCAAGCGCCTGATCCGCTCGTCGGAAAGTGCATCGTTCGGAGATCAGCTCGATGCCGAAGCGGATGGCATCGCGACAGCCCTTGGCGGGCCGGAAGCGCGCGAAGGCATCGCCGCCTTCCTGGAAAAGCGGACGCCCGACTGGGGGTGACATAGCGCACGAATAGATCGGCATTCTTTTAATCTGGATGGCGAACAGCAAGAAACGGTAGGCAGAGCAGGCCGCCCAGCAAAAACGCGGCGCCGCCGGTCAGGAACAGCAGCGCATAGGAGCCGGTGGCGTCCAGCATTGCAGGAATGGCCAGACCACCGGCAGCCGCACCAATGCCGTTTGCAACGATTGTCGTTCGAATCATGCCGGGCGTCTGAGCAGCCGACCCGAGATCTCGCGTTCGCGCCGCAATCATCGTCGACACGCCCGGTTGCAAGCCAAATAGGATCGTCGACAGGGCGAGCATCGCGAAGCCGGCACCGAAGGCCGGTGCTGCAATTCCGAGCGCGAGGACGAAATAGGTGGCCGCTGTTGCCGGCGCGGTGCCCACGAGACGCGCCAGAGCAGCCGCCAGTATGGGTCCCAAGATCCCGAACACGCCAACGACGACCCAATGAGCGCCAGCAATGTCGTATCCATAGTCGAGCCGGCGGGCGATGAAGTCGAACCAGTAGATCGTGTGTGGAACGATCCC
>JBPCWB010000759.1:0-3371 GCA_051009955.1 Hyphomicrobiaceae bacterium
GTATTCGACTGCATATGCCGAACTCTCAATTCTGATTATTTGTGGCAATTCTTCGAGAACAGTTTGGCTGGCGTACCGTGAGATCTCACAGCGATGCAGCACTCTCGCCGTCGCGTGAACCTTGACGGTCGTGCAAACACGGGGGCACGCCGACACGAGCGCCCCGGCCCACGGCCACCGCCTAGATAGACAGATCTCGGCGCGTGTGTAGCGGGTTCAATGCATCGCTGCCATGCAAGATTGTGGAGGGTCGCAGAGTGGCTGAAAAAGGGCCGATGTCGGTGATCGGTGCACCGGCCGACAAAATCCGCCGAAGCCAGCAGTCAACGCGTGATCCATCGGAACTGCATTTCAGACAAGCAACGGCATAAGCGATCGAACGGCCGATTGCCTGCCACTCATCTGGGGTATATATCGCGCGCATATGACGTGCGACCAAGTGATCGAGGAAATGTCAGACATGTACCAAACCACCCTGGTTGCTGATGGCCGCGAGATCGCGATCAATGCCAATAACACGACCATCCGGTTTCATGCGATCTGGTTGCGTGACAATGCCGGGGACCCCGAGACACGGTCTCCCGGCAATGGCCAGCGTCTGATCAAGCTGCGCGATATTCCGGCGAATACGACGATTAGTGCCGCCGAAACCCTTGGTGAGACGATCCGCATCACGTTCGCTCCAGAGGGCAAGTCCGTCGACTATGACGTCTCGTGGTTGATGGCCAACGCCTACGATCGGAGCAAATACCCACCCAAAGTTTGGGTCTCACCGGAAATTGAAACATGGGACAGCGGCTTGATGGGACACGTGCCTCAAGCCGAATTCACCGCTGTGCAATCCGACCCTGGCGAGCTCAGGCGCTGGCTGACCAAGATTGCGCGGTATGGTTTTGGCAAACTCACCAACGGGCCGGTAGCGGATCGGGCATTGATGCAAGTGGTCGATCTCTTCGGATATGTTCGCGAGACCAACTACGGCCGCCATTTCGAAGTACGAACCGAAGTCAATCCGACCAACCTGGCCTATACTGGGCTGGGCCTGCAGGCGCACACCGACAATCCCTATCGCGATCCCGCGCCGACGGTTCAAGTTCTCTACTGCCTCGAAAACTCGGCGGAGGGCGGTGAGAATATGGTTGTCGACGGTTTCCGGGTGGCCGAACGTCTGCGTGATGAGAACGTCGCATGCTTCGATGCCCTGACGAACTATTGCGCGCGGTTTGAATACTCCGGGGAGGCCGGCGTCAGATTGCGATCTCGGCGGCCGATGATCGAGTTGGCGCCAGACGGTGAATTGATTGCTGTCCGCTTCAACAATCGCTCCACGGCCGCTATCACAGACGTGCCGTTCGATTTGATGGAGACCTATTACGCCGGCTATCGTCGCATGAGTGAGATCATAGACGATCCTGCGATGGCGGTTTCGTTCCGCCTCGATCCGGGCGAATGTTTTGTGGTCGACAACACGCGTGTTCTGCACGCGCGCAAGGCATACTCCGGGAGCGGCACGCGTTGGCTGCAGGGTTGCTACGCCGACAAGGACGGCTTGTACTCGAAGCTCGCTGCTCTCGAAGCGGTGCTGCAGGAGGCTCCGTCATGATGACACGCGACATTGCGACCCTCACTCAGAGCACCATCGTCGCCTTTCTCGCCGATATCTTCGAGCGTCGCGGGGGCGAGGAGTATCTCGGAGAGCCGGTGACCATGGCCCAACATATGCTTCAGGGTGCGACACTGGCCGAGCAGAACAATCAGAACGAAACCATCATCGTTGCCGCTCTTCTCCACGACATTGGTCATTTTACCAGTGAATTCGGCACGTTCAGCATGGATGACACCGAAGACCGCCAACATGAGGAGGCCGGTGCTCGGCTTCTGGAGCGCTTCTTTCCATCCGTCGTCACAGACTGTGTGCGCTACCACGTAGCGGCCAAGCGCTATCTGTGTGCAACGCGACCGGATTACCTCGCCCGCCTGTCGGCGGCCTCGGTGCATTCGCTGAACTTGCAGGGCGGCCCGATGAGCGTAGCGGAAGCAGCAGCGTTCGAGAAAAAACCGAACATCGAGGAAATCATCCAGGTGCGTTACCTGGACGATGCCGGCAAGCGAAGCGATATGTCGACCCCGCCATTTTCGCATTTTGCCCCGATGGTTCAACGCATCGTGGACCAGCACTGCGCCGGCCAACGGTAAGCAGGAATTGGGCAAACGCGGCGACCGTCGTTCGAAGGCGATCAATACTCGGTCCCTCAAGCATTGCCACCATGCTTGCCTTAGTGCATCCCTGAAAAGCCTTCGCTTCGGAGTCTTCAGACCGCTCGGAGACTGTCGCGACTGCTCAGGTGTGCAAGGAACTGATCCAGTATGGAAGCAGATTTTGTCATTGTCGGCGCCGGTTCAGCAGGTGGGGCACTGGCCGCACGCCTAACCGAGGATGGCACACACTCGGTGTTGTTGCTCGAGTACGGCGGCACTGATGCCGGACCATTTATCCAAATGCCGGCTGCACTGAGTTACCCGATGAACATGGCGCGTTACGACTGGGGCTATTTGAGCGAGCCGGAACCCCAATTAGGCGGTCGTCGCCTGGCTTGTCCGCGCGGCAAGGTCCTTGGTGGATCGAGTTCGATCAATGGCATGGTCTATGTCCGCGGACATGCGCGCGACTTTGATTACTGGGCTGAGCAGGGCGCAAGAGGCTGGGGGTTTGCCGATGTCCTACCCTACTACAAACGCCTGGAAGCCTGGCATGACGGTGGCCACGGTGGTGATCCCGCTTGGCGCGGCGCGACCGGCCCAATGCATATCACGCGCGGCCCAAGGTCGAACCCGCTTTTTCAGGCATTCGTCGATGCCGGTGCACAAGCCGGCTTCGAGTTGACCGACGACTATAACGGTCACAAGCAAGAAGGCTTTGGCCCCATGGAACAGACCGTTTGGCAAGGCCGGCGGTGGTCGACAGGCAATGCCTACATCAAGCCTGCGTTGCGACGCGAAAACTTGAGTGTGCGCCGCTGCCATGTGCGGCGGATCATCATTGACGGCGGCCGTGCGGTCGGGGTTGAACTCAAGACCGGCAAGCACATTGAGACAATACGGGCGCGACGCGAGGTCATCCTTTCCTCATCGTCGATCAACTCGCCGCAACTTCTGATGCTGTCGGGAATCGGGCCCGCCGATCATCTTGCCCAACACGGATTGCCTGTCGTCGCTGATCGACCCGGCGTCGGAGCCAACCTGCAGGATCATCTCGAAGTCTACATTCAGCATGCCTGCCTGCAACCGATCACGCTTTACAAGTATTGGAACGTGTTTGGTAAAGCCCTCGTCGGTGCCGAATGGCTGTTTTTCAAGTCCGGGTTGGGTGC
>JBPCWB010000760.1:0-2720 GCA_051009955.1 Hyphomicrobiaceae bacterium
GAAGGCTGGCAGTTTAATTGACTAGTGACTATGGCGCATTTCACATGAATGCAAATCATCCCGATTCTGCGCAACCCAGTATCAGGTAATTGTGCACCTTCCGGGAAATGATTAAAGAGGGCGCATGCTCGAGTGGTTAGCGCAGCGCAGAAGCCGCAAGCGGACTGCGCAAAATCTTTACGGCTCCATTGTGGCGTTATCACGCCGGGACGAGTTTTATGCCGATTTCGGTGTGCCGGACACGGTAGAGGGAAGATTCGAGATACTGGTGATCCACATGTTTCTCATACTGGACCGTTTGCGCCAGGATGGAGCGCAAAGCAATCCGTTGGCGCAAGAACTGGTTGACGCGTTTTTTGCCGATATGGACACGACTATCCGTCAACTTGGGGTCGGTGATTTTTCAGTGCCGAAAAAAATGCGCCACCTGGCCGAGGTCTTCGATCAAAGACTGCACGGCTACCGCGGCGCTGCCGAGGCGGCACCGGGCGATCAACTGCGGCATCTCTTGGTCGAAAATCTTGAACTCAAAGATACAGGCAAAAACAGTTCCGCCGGGCGATTGGAAAAATATATATTCGAATCCATGCAAAGGCTTGCCCGGCAGACGACCGGGGAGGTAATAGAAGGCCTTATTGCCGGGACCACGCCGTTTCTTGGCCGGGACAGCGTACAGGCAGGGCTATGACGGAGAATGCAGTGGCGGACGAAAGCTCAGAACAGTATCTGAGCCAGATCGTGAGCGTGGACGAGGTTACGCCCAAGGGCTTGGTCGGAACCGTGGATGCCAGCGCCGATGAAAAAGTCGCGATTGCCGACGCGTTGGATCTTGAGGCGCTTCATTCGTTGCTTTTTTCGTTCAAGATTTTCGCGGTCGGGAAAAACAGATTCACGCTCAACGGGACTTTGCAAGCATCGCTTGCACAGCGATGCGTCGTGACGCTTGAACCCTTGGAGAGTGACTTTTGCGTCGATGTATCGCTTGAATTCTGGCCGCGAGACGCGTTAGTCAGGATTGAGGAAACAGCCGAAGATGCCACCGCGAACATCGAGCTCGACGGGCCGGAACCAATGGATGACGGAGTAATCGATGTCGGCCATTTGACCTACGAAATTTTCGTGTCAAATCTCGATCCCTACCCACGCAAATCCGATGCGACGTTTAGCTGGTCGCAACCAGATGCTGCCGCATCCGCGCGGACAGACAGTCCCTTCGCGACCCTTAAAACGCTGGGTTTGAGAAAAAACTGAACTGGGGGTGCTTGGGTTCCCCTTGGGTTACTCTTCAATTTCCGGTTGTCTCGTCCAGTCAAACCATTATCTTCGGGCGGCTTGGGGTGCTGGGAATTGGGCGGAGAAACTGAGATAGTTCGGTCCGCAACCTGTTCTCGCAAAAGTCGGTTTTGAATATGGTCGCGCCACTCACAATAGCGTTGGACGCCATGGGCGGCGATCATGGCCCGAAGGTGATAATTTCTGGCGCGCACCTGTCTCTCATTCGTCATCCCGAGATCCGGTTTCTCCTGTATGGCGATAAAGATAAGATTCAGGAACAGCTTGAGCGATATCCGAGCGTCGCCGCCAATTCCAAGGTCGTCCACACCGATATTGCGATTTCGATGGATGAGAAACCGAGCCAGGCGTTGCGCAAGGGCCGGTGGAAGAGCAGCATGTGGCTTGCAATTCAGGCGGTCAGGGACGGCGAGGCCAATGCCGTCATATCGGCGGGTAACACCGGCGCGTTGATGGCGATGGCACGATTTTGCCTCAAGACCCTCCCCGAGATTGAACGGCCGGCCATCGCAGCAATCTGGCCAACAGTTGAGAGTGAATGTATCGTACTCGACGTTGGCGCCAATGTTGGCGCCGATGCCAAACAGCTGGTTGATTTCGCCATGATGGGCGCCGCGATGGCGCGGGCCCTGTTCTCGCTGGAGCGTCCCAGCGTCGGTTTGCTGAATATCGGTGTAGAAGAAATCAAGGGTCTCGATCAAATCCGCAATGCCGGTGCCGCGTTGCGGGAGACGAAAACGCCATTTGACTATCACGGTTTCGTTGAGGGGCAGGATATCGGCCAGGGTATCGTCGATGTTGTCGTCACAGAGGGCTTTTCAGGTAATATCGCGCTGAAGACGGCAGAAGGAACCGCCAGACAGATAGGCGCCTATCTGAAGGCGGCGATGAGCCGTTCGTTTCTGGCCAAGTTGGGCGCGTTTTTCGCTCAAGGGGCGTTTGTGGCGCTGAGGGAAAAGATGGATCCCAGGCGCGCTAATGGTGGGATTTTTCTCGGGCTCAACGGCGTTGTCATTAAAAGCCACGGCGGATCCGACGCGACCGGATTCGCAAGTGCAATTGATCTGGGATATGACATGGCGCAGAGCAAGCTGGTCGATCAACTCACCGACGACATGACAAAATTCCACGCCGCGCTAAAACTGGAAACCGTCGCAGAGGGTCAGGAGTAATACAGGTGGATCCTATCCGATCGGTCATGCTGGGTTGCGGCGGGTATCTGCCCGAGAATGTCCTGACGAATGACGCCTTGTCGCGGATCGTTGATACCAGCGACGAATGGATTACCGAGAGAACCGGTATCAAGGCGCGGCATATCGCGGCGGACGGCGAGCTTACATCCGATATCGGATTGGCCGCCGCCATTCAGGCCCTTGAGCGCGCGGAGGTCGACGCACAGGATATCGACCTGATCATTCTGGCGACAT
>JBPCWB010000761.1:0-8503 GCA_051009955.1 Hyphomicrobiaceae bacterium
CCGGAGCACATTACCGAGCGAAGGTCACATACGGAAGATGATCAGATTGATTTCGAGTCCGACGTTCAGGTTCTTGAACCGATGGGAATGGATACGATGGTTGTCATGAACGTCGGCGGCACCGAGATTACGGCGCGCTCGAATCCGCGCGCCGTATCGGAGGTCGGCAGTTCAATGAACTTCACTATTGATATGAACAACATGCACTTGATCGACCCGGACAGTCACAAGGTGATCTGAGTGCCGACCCACTCATGCAATTGAGCTGCACGTCTCGTTGATCAAGCGAAAAGACCCTAAGTGAATTTTCGAAATACGCGCGTGCGATCGAACATCATCTCCAAGTCTTCCATGCGCGATCTGGTCTGGTCCCAGTTGACTTCTTGGATTGCAGCGATGAGAGACTCGACGAGCAACAAGGTAGCGACCGATGAGTCCCATGCCGACGGCGCCGATATGCGCGCGCTGAAACATTGGTCGGCAATTTTCTGCACCGGAGATCGCCACTGATCGGTGAACAGGACGATCGTTGCCCCCTTCTCCCTCACCATCTCAGCCAGGCGCAGGATGCTGTTTTCGTAGCGGCGCACGTCAAAAATGACGACGACATCCCCGCGGTGTACATCCAGCAAGTAGTGTGGCCACGCATTTGATATTGCCTGCACGTGGATAACTTTTCTGCGGATGACCTGGAGATGCAGAAAGAAATAGTCTGCGATCGTTCGTGTAATGCGTCCGCCGACGACAAAGACCCTCCGGTCCGTGTCAGAAAGCATGCGGCAAACCTCATCAAACGTCTCGGGCTGAACGGCGGCAAGCGACTGCTCGATGTTTGATATCACAGCTTCCGTGAAGCGGTTCAGGATGTGTTTTTCGGACGCGCTCTCGACCCACTTGTCACGCTTGGCGATGGGGTTCGAAATCTTTTCTTCAAGTTCACGGCGAAGCTCCGCCTGGAAATCTGTGTAGCCGGAGAAGCCGAGCTTTTGGACCATTCTGACGACGGTCGGAGTCGATACGCCGGCGTTTTCGGCAAGGGCCGTGATGCTGCCCAGACCTGAAATGGGATAGTTTTCTCGGATCGTGTCCGCAAGTTGCCGTTCCGCTCGCGTGAGATCCTGCAGTCGATCGCTGAGTTCCTCTGCGACGCTCTTGGTGCCGTCTCTCACGCCTTGTGTTCCTTTCGGCCGAATGTGTCATTGAAACAGTATGAAACAACTTGTTCAAATACTAATTGACAGTCGGATTTGCTTCATACCAATCTTGATCCATGCTCAACGGATCGCAAGCGAATGCCCCAGAGTCCGACGTTGTCACGGTCCTTAACCCGGATGGTGGAAGCCGTGTGGTATTGGCGTGCGAGCATGCGTCAAACCATATACCCGAGAGATTTGGCGATCTTGGTCTGACGAAGGACCTTCGAAGCAGCCATATTGCGTGGGACCCCGGCGCTCTCGGTGTCGCTGTTCACCTTGGCAGGGTCCTGTCAGCACGTGTTGTGGCGGGCAACATCTCGCGCCTCGTCTACGACTGCAATCGGCCGCCCGATGCGTGCGATGCCATACCTGCGCGCAGTGAGATTTTCGACATACCTGGCAATACGAACCTGACTGACGCCGATTGCGACGCGCGCATCCGCGATGTCTACCGGCCATTTGAGGAACGATTGCGTGCGACGATGCAAGCCGCTTCGGGCCCGGCTCGGCTGGTTACGCTTCATAGTTTCACGCCGGTCTATTGCGGAATGCGAAGAGATGTCGAGATCGGCATTCTTCACGATGTCGACCGACGATTGGCCGACGCCATGCTTCACACAGCCGTGGCCCATACGGATCACGTGGTTCGCCGCAACGAACCTTATGGCCCCGAGGACGGCGTCACGCACACGCTTAAACTGCACGGCGTTGCGCAAGGGCTGCCCAACGTTATGATCGAGATTCGCAATGATCTGATTGCAACCGAAGCACAACAAAGAGGGATGGGCGAGATGATTGGCGCCTGGCTCACGGAGGCCCTTTCGATGGTCGATGCGGGCGCGAAGTCATGACCGGTTTCATGCGGCGATACGTTCGGCTGGTCGACGGGTTCAATTATGTGATCGGCCGGATCATCATGTACGGCATTTTCGTGATGATCGGCATTCTGCTTTGGTCTTCGATATCGAAGACGTTTTTTCTGCCATCCCTTTGGACACTCGAAGTCGCGCAGTTTGCAATGGTTGCGTATTACATGCTCGGCGGGCCGTACTCGATTCAAATGGGATCAAACGTCCGTATGGATTTGCTCTACGGACGTTGGAGTGACCGCGGCAAGGCGTGGGCGGACGCATTTACGGTCCTATTCCTGATCCTGTTTCTCGGCGTTCTGATGTACGGCGCAATTGACTCGACCACCTACGCATTCAAATACAACGAGCGCAGTCCCACGGCCTGGCGTCCATACCTATGGCCGATCAAGGTGATTATGTGCGCAGCTATCGGGATGATGCTCCTGCAAGCAATCTCGGAACTGTTCAAAGACATTGCGAAACTTCGTGGGGTTACTCTCTAGATGTCTTACGAATTGATCGCCTTCGTCATGTTCGCATCAATGATGCTGATGCTCCTCACGGGGCAGCGTGTGTTCGGTGCGATCGGCGCTGTCGCTTCGGTGGCCGCTCTAGCGCTGTGGGGCACTGGTGGATCGGATATTCCATTCTCGGCCGCGATGAAGTTGATGAAGTGGTATCCGCTGTTGACGCTGCCGATGTTCATTTTCATGGGCTACGTCTTGTCCGAATCCAAGATCGCCGACGATCTCTATAAGATGTTTCACGTCTGGATGGGGCCGATCAACGGTGGTCTGGCCATCGGAACCATCGGACTCATGGTGCTCGTTTCGGCGATGAACGGGTTGTCGGTAGCTGGAATGGCAATCGGGGCGACCATTGCTCTGCCGGAACTTCTGCGCCGCGGATACGACAAGCGAATGGTCACCGGCGTCATCCAAGCGGGCTCGTCGCTTGGCATCCTTGTGCCGCCTTCAGTGGTTCTGGTTCTCTATGCAATGATCGCGCGACAGCCGGTGGGGCAACTCTGGCTGGCGGGTGTCGTGCCTGGCCTGATCATGGCAGCGATGTTTGTCGTCTACATTGCAATCAGATGCAGCCTGCAGCCCCAGCTCGGACCGGCATTGAAAGAGGAAGCGCGAAACATTCCACTTGGAGAAAAGCTGAAACTGCTCCGCGCGGGACTGCTGCCGATCGTGATCTTTGCGACCATGATGGTACCTTTCATCAATGGCTGGGCGTCGCTCGTCGAGGCTTCAGCGATCGGAGCCATGACAGCCTTCATGGCGGCCGTTCTCAAACGTCGGATGACATGGGAGGTTTTTGAAAGCTCCGTACGTCAGACGCTTGGAATCTCCTGCATGTTCATGTGGATCATCCTGGCGGCGCTCGGGTTTGGCGCGGTGTTCGATGGCTTGGGCGCCGTTCGGGCGATCGACAACCTGTTTACGGACCAGCTGGGTCTAAATCCTTGGATGATTCTCATTCTCATGCAGTTGAGTTTCCTCGTCATGGGAACGTTCCTGGATGATACGGCGATGCTGGTGATTGTTGCGCCGCTCTATGTTCCATTGGTCAAAGTGCTTGGCTTCGATCTGATCTGGTATGGCGTGCTCTATACGATTACGACGCAGATCGCCTACATGACACCGCCATTCGGATATAATCTCTTCCTGATGCGCGCGATGGCGCCGCCGGAAGTGACGCTCGGCGATATCTATCGGTCCATCACGCCATTTGTATTTGTCATGATTGCCTGTCTGGGTTTGATCATGGTCGTTCCCGAGCTGGCGTTGTGGCTCCCAGGATATGTGTACGGGAACTAAGAGGGACGACGCAGGGGGCACTACATCAAGGTTGCGCACGCCCCATCACAAAGCCGCAACCATAACCAAGCAGAAGTCGTAAGGAGGACGCCATGACTGAAATCACAAGGAAGACCAGGCGACAGTTTCTGACAACCGCCGGCGCTGCGGGAGCCGCAGCGGGGGCTTCGACACTCGCCGCGCCTGCCGTTCATGCGCAGTCGAAAATCAAGTGGCGCATGCAGACCTACGCCGGCGCCGCGCTTGCCGAACATGTCATCAAGCCGGCCATCGAAGCCTTCAATAAAGCTGCCAACGGGCAGATGGAGATTGAATTGTATTTCGCGGATCAGCTGGTTCCGACGGGCGAATTGTTCCGGGCCATGCAAAAGGGCACGATCGATGCCGTGCAGTCCGACGACGACTCGATGGCGTCACCCACCGAGGTCACGGTGTTCGGTGGCTATTTCCCGTTCGCGTCCCGCTATTCGTTGGATGTGCCGGTCCTGTTCAATCAGTACGGCCTCAAGAAGATCTGGGAAGACGAGTATTCCAAGGTGGGCGTCAAGCACATCTCTGCTGGAGCCTGGGACCCCTGCCACTTCGCCACCAAAGATCCGATCAACAGCCTGGACGACCTCAAGGGCAAACGGGTTTTCACATTCCCGACCGCCGGCCGCTTCCTGAAGCAGTTCGGCGTTGTTCCTGTGACGCTTCCCTGGGAAGATATCGAAACCGCGGTACAAACCGGAGAACTCGACGGCATCGCTTGGTCCGGTATTACCGAGGACTACACCGTTGGCTGGGCAGACGTGACCAACTATTTCCTGACCAACAATATCTCCGGTGCGTGGGCGGGCTCCTTCTTTGCCAACATGGACAAGTGGAACGCGCTTCCGGATCATCTCAAGACCATGTTGCAGCTTGCGATGGATAGTTCGCATTATTATCGCCAATGGTGGTACTGGGGCGGAGAGGCGAATTTGCGGGTCAACGGCACCAAGCTCAAGTTGACAAGCATCCCGGACAACGAATGGGCGAAAGTGGAACAGGCTGCCGTCAAGTTCTGGGATGAGGTCGCGTCCGAGTCGGCGACCAAGAAAAAGGTGGTCGATATTCTGCGCAAGTACAATGCCGATATGGAAAAGGCCGGTCGTCCCTATCGCTACGGCTAGCAACTTCCGACGTCTAACGCGTTCTGCAGAGGAAGGTCGTCTTCCTCTGCATTTTTGATCTGGCAGTTTTCGTCACTCCATTTGAAGTCATATGGTGCGTTGGCGCTCGTCCGTCGGTGCCTTTCTACGCAATGGAGGATTTTGTCGACGGATTACGCGCTCAGCCAGTCTGATGCACCACTCCTGACATTCGGTGTATTCCCGGCATAGGTGGTCTATAATGGGCGGCCCGATACGACTCACATGTCGGGTCGCGAAGACGAGGCCCGATGCCACACGCATCAAACGCGACCGCAAGGAGGATCAGCATGAGGCCGAGATCACCCATTGCAACGTTGTCCACGCATGATGTCACTAATATGCCGCCACATCTCGGCGATCAGGATCTGTGGGCCAGCGATATGGCGCTGCGTGAGACGGTCGACCGGGAAGGCGCCGACTGGGCGCTGGACCGGTTGGCCAGACTTGGCAAGCGCGCGGGAGCCAGCGAAACGTTCGACAAGGCCGACGCAGCCAATCGCAACCCGCCGGAACTCAAGGCATTCGATCGCTACGGCATGCGCATTAACCAGGTTGCCTTTCATCCGGCGTACCATGATCTTATGGAGCTTGCGATCAGCCACGAAGTGCCGAGCTTTGCGTGGACGCACCAGAGGCCCGGCGCTCAGGTGGCCCATATGGCCCTGACCTACATGTTCAGTCAGGTTGAGGGCGGGGTCATGTGTCCCATGGCGATGACGTATTCGGTCATCCCGGTTTTGCGCACCAACCCTGGTGCGGGTGACGATTGGATTCCGCGTCTGCTTTCGACCTCATATGACCAACGCGATATTCCGATCGGCGAGAAGTCGGGCGCCACCATCGGAATGTTCATGACCGAAAAACAAGGGGGTTCCGATGTCAGAACAAACACGACGCAGGCAATACCGTTGGATGCCGAAACGGGCGAAGGTGCGGCGTATCTGTTGACCGGTCACAAGTTCTTTTGCTCCGCTCCGATGTCGGACGGTTTTTTGACGTTGGCCTACACGGACGCGGGACTGTCTTGTTTTCTCGTGCCGCGTTGGAAGCCGGACGGGGAGCGCAACAACCTGGCCATCCAGCGCCTCAAGGACAAACTCGGCAATCGATCAAATGCGTCATCGGAGTTGGAATTCGAGGACACCTGGGCGGTGATGATCGGTGAAGAGGGCCGCGGCATCCGTATCATCATCGACATGGTGCAAGGCAATCGGCTTTACTGTGCGGTCAGTTCCGCCGGCATGATGCGCCAGGGTGTCGTCCAAGCCCTGCATCACACGACGCATCGCTCGGCCTTCCAGAAGCGTTTGGTTCAGCAACCCCTGATGCGCAATGTCCTCGCGGACCTGGCAATTGAATCAGAAGCGGCCGTCTCGCTCGTCATGCGTGTCGCAAGGGCTTATGACGGCTCGGGGTCGAGCAAAACGGAAGCCGCATTGGCGCGCATCGGGACCACCATTGCCAAATACTGGGTATGTAAACGTGCGCCGGATCATTTGTTCGAAGCCCTCGAATGCCATGGCGGCCCCGGCTATATCGAAGAGTCGATCATGCCCCGGCTCTATCGCGAGGCGCCTGTCAACAGCATCTGGGAAGGCTCGGGAAATGTGATGTGCCTTGACGTCCTGAGGGCCATGCAACGTGAGCCGGAGTCCGTCCCGGCCCTGATCGGTGAATTGGAAATGGCCCGCGGAGTATACCGCGCATTGGATGCCGCAATCGATGAACTGAAGAACGAGTTGACCCATTTCGAGGATCTTGAGACACGAGCGCGCGCGTTGACGGAACGCTTGGCCGTTGTTTGGCAGGCTGCATTGTTGGTGCGTCATGCGCCGGATGCCATTGCCGACGCCTTCTGCGCTTCGCGACTCGGTGAGCGTTGGACCGGGACTTACGGTGTCCTGGCCAGCGGTACGGACTTCGACGCGATCATTGCACGAGCAATGCCAGTAACACCCTGAATTGCCCGGTTGCTTATTGTCGGTCAACTCGGCAAGACGCGTCTTGCCGATCTGCCGATCATGCGCGACAGTGCCGACGTACCGCGTGCCGTGCGTCCTCGGAGGATGGGTTGGACTACGCTCTGTTTGTTCTCGTCGGCCTGGCAGGGTCTCTCGCATCCGCCGTATTTGGATTTGGCACGGCGCTGCTCGTGCTTGCGATTGGCTCACATGTCCTGCCGGTCAAAGAGACGATCGCGCTGGCAACCGTCCTGTTCACAGCATCCACAGTGACCAAGACCTTGTTGTTTGGTCGACACATCGACTGGAAGGTGGTTGCGATCATGGCAGTGGCCTGCCTTCCGTTCTCGTATCTCGGTGCCCAGCTTCTGGCCGCCGTGCCCGCCGACCACATCAAGCGACTGCTGGGTGTCATGGTCCTGGCGTATATGGTCTTGAGCCTCAGTCGCCTGTTGCCGGCGATCAAGATCGGTACCGCCGGCGTCATCGTCGGTTCGGCTCTCTATGGTTTCGTCTCTGGACTTCTGGGGAGCGGCAACCTGATTAAAGTGATCATGTTTCGCGAGATGAGGATGACGGGGGAGGCCTTCGTCGGAGCCATGGCTGCGACGTCCGTTATGTCAAACATTGCCAAGCTCGGCGCTTATAGCCAGACCGGATTGTTGCACTGCGGTCTCGTGTGGCCGGCGCTAGCGCTGGCGCTGAGCGCTATCGGGGCGGCGTTCGTCGGGCGCGCTATTCTGCGGAAGATCGATGGCCGGACATTCGAGACCGGCGTGCAGGTTCTCCTTGGAGCGGCAGCGGCGGCGCTTCTGATTTGACAGGCAATCGTGCCGGTTTTGATGGTAACCACTGCTGGCGCTGCTGCTGTCGCTTGCGGTGGGGCGTGTACAACGGCATTGTTCGAGTGGGACCAGACGCGTCGCCAAAATACACTTCACTAGGACTGACATATGCAGGATGACAAACGGCTGGACCAGTCACCCGAATACGGCGATCTGGCAGAGTTGGAGGAGCGCGTTCGCCAGGACCTTGCGCTGATCGCCCATCCGCGCATGCCGTGGCTGCGTCCACGCCAGGGCCCGGATGGCCAGGCTGCACTTGACGTGTTGATCGTCGGTGCCGGGCAGTCGGGGCTGGCGACGGCATTTGGTCTGCAACGCGCGCAAGTGACGAACGTGCTCGTTGTAGACAGGGCACCATTTGGCCAAGAAGGGCCGTGGCTCACCTATGCGCGCATGCGCACGCTGCGCAGCCCCAAGGATTACACGGGACCTGACCTCGATGTTCCTAGCCTGACCTACGAGGCCTGGCATGCAGCGAAATATGGCGCGCAGAGCTGGGAAACACTCGGCCTCGTTCCTCGCGAGCATTGGGCTGACTATCTGCTGTGGGTGCGTCGCATGACCAACGTGCCCGTGCGCAATCAGACAGACGTGGTGGACATTGCGCCGGCGCATGACCTCCTGCGGATTCGACTGCGCCTGAGCAACG
>JBPCWB010000762.1:0-4884 GCA_051009955.1 Hyphomicrobiaceae bacterium
GGTCATGTCTTCAGCAGTGTTGTCCGCTTCTCGAAGGTGTCAAACGCTTCACACGTGATCGTTGATCTAGATCAAACTTAGTGTGTGCCGGCGTGCGGCACCGGTCGTGAACTATAGTGATTACAAACCGTTGAGGTTGATGGTGTGAAGTGCGATCGTAGGTTCCGTCCAACAACGTTCGGGCAACGGCGATGGAACAGATGCTTTGGCCATTCAATGGCGCTGCGCTAGGCGATCGGTTGCAGCATAGAGCGGTCGTCGTCATGCCATTTGCTGGCATAAGGCACGGTCACGTCCCGAAATCGTGGGCGAGGCTGCGGAGTTTTCTGACCCTGCTGGGGTTGGTTGTGCTTGTCACCCTGGCGATGCGCTATCCGGTTCTCGCACAGTCGTCCAAGTCGACGTGCGTTAGTGTTGCGGTCGATGTTCGTTTGAGTGGCAAAACGTGCCTCAACCCGAGTGATCCGGCGCGGCGAGAGTTTCGGGATTGTTTTCACGTCGACGGCAAACGCCGTTGCGGCCCAGTCATGGTTGTTCTGCCGAAGGGCCGCTTTCTGATGGGATCTCCGCGATCCGAACTTGGTCATTCTCCAGAGGAAACCGGTCCCAACCATCAACCGTTGCCGGTCGACATCAGCATGCATTTCGCTGTTGGCAAATTCGAAGTTACGTTCGATGACTGGCAAGCCTGTGTCGCGTGCAGACATCAGCCCGACGATGCCGGTTGGGGTCGTGGATCTCGACCGGTCATCGATGTATCGTGGGACGACGCGATCGCGTACGTCAAGTGGCTGTCACAGGCGACGGGCAAGCGCTATCGCCTGTTGAGCGAAGCGGAATGGGAATACGCAGCGCGGGGCGGTACGCGTGGGCCGTTTTCAACCGGCGCGACGATCACGGCCGAACAGGCCAACTTCAATGCAAGGCTGACTTACGGTGGTAGTGGTCAGGGAACCTATCGCAGGCAAACTGTTGCCGTCGGCTCTTTTCCCCCTAATGCCTTCGGCCTGTACGACATGCACGGCAACGTCTGGGAATGGGTGGATGATTGCTGGAGCGCAAAGCTCACCGGCCGTATCGGCGCTGCACCGACAGACAAGATCAAGTGCTATGCGCGCAGCTTCCGTGGCGGGACCTGGCTTTTCGACCCCCGCTATCTGCGCTCGGCAAGCCGCAACCGCTATCCGCCGGATTATCGCTACAATACTGGCGGATTTCGTGTCGCACTCACCCTGAAGCCGTCGTAGTGCTGCCAAGATCGCGGGCTTCGTCTGTAACGTGATGCCGACTAGCTGCTATGGGGGCCGCGCATCTCTTTCAGGGCCGCCTCGACCCGGCGCCACTGGTCCGCCTGTTCCTGGTCACCGGCCTTTTCGCAGGCGCTTGCCTTCTGTGCGGCTTCCGACAGGGCGGACGTACCGTGAGCCTCAAACAGTCGGCGGGCAACGTCGTGAATGTCCATTTCCTTCATGGGAGCCAGTCTCCAACGATCGTCCTTTAGCTATTCGAATAGTGCGATGCGACTTGCCGGATGATCATTGATACGGGTCAAACTGTTCGCTGATCGGGAAGGCTAGGGTTTTACACTGGACCAGACATCCCATGATGGGGCCCCAGATCATCTGTCACAATTGTTGGGCGGACTGGGCGCTGATAGGTTGGTTTCTGAACGCAATCGGCTGGCCGAATGCCTCGGAACAAAGGACAAATTGCTGTGCGCTTTTTCGAGAACCTCAAGACGGCCGCAGGCGACGAATGGCGGGCCTATACCGAACATCCGTTTACCGATGCTCTTGCTGACGGGACGTTGCCGGAGGCATCGTTCAAGGAGTATCTCGTTCAGGATTATCTGTTTCTGATCGAGTTTGCCCGCGCCTATGCGCTTGGCGTCTACAAGGCGCCGACACTGGCGGACATGCGGGCGGCGTCAGCCGGAATTACAGCGATACTCGATGTTGAGATGGATCTTCATGTCAAGCTTTGTGCCGGCTGGGACCTAACTATCGACGATCTCGAGAAGACGCCGTCGAATGCCGAGACCCTGGCCTACACACGCTATGTTCTGGACACCGGCATGCGTGGCGATTTACTGGCGCTCAACGTGGCGTTGGCACCGTGTGTTATTGGCTACGCAGAGATTGCCGCCCGCCTGGCGACGTATCCAGGGGCCCTGGCGAGTCGCAATCCTTATAGCGTATGGATTGCCGAGTACGCCGGAGAACCCTATCAGGCTGTGGCGGAGAATGCCGAAGCGCAGCTTGAAACTCTGGCTAACCGCTACATGACAGACACACGACAGGACGAGTTGATCGCAATCTTTAAAGAGGCGACGCGGCTCGAGGAGGATTTTTGGGAGATGGGTTGGTCAATTGGGCGGGAGCGGGCCTAGAACCCTCGCATCGATCCGGATTGCGAGAAGTGCCCGGCGGTGACGTCAGTGGTGTGTCGGTCAGCCGGAGTTTTTGATGGGCCTGGAACCATGGCTCCTCACGTGGTCAGCATCCCATAGAGTCCGTCCTTGAGGTCCATGCGCTGCTTCTTGAGTTCCTCGTAGTGCTCGTCACTGATGTTCAGACCGGCGGCCTCGGCCCGATGCACCTCGCGATTGACCTTGTGATACGCATCATAGAGGCGCTGGAAGTGCGCGTCTGTTGTTTTCAGGGTGTGGATCTTGTCGGTTAGTTCAGGGAAGTCGGCGGTAAGTTCGTGCGGCACATGCGTCATCGGCGAGGCTCCTTTCGATCAACCGACCGTAAGAGCCACTTTGACCAGATGCCTTGACCTGTCTCAAGGCGCCGCCGCGTTGAACGCAACCGGTTCGCAACGCCACCGTTTCAAGTATGGTCAGTGTGAAGCAACGGCCTTTTTGGGCTGGAGTCTTGTGACGTTGATGGTCTCTGGCCTCCAGCAATGTTCTGGTGTGAGCGACAGAACGATGATCAGGCGCCCTCGACGATCAGAAAGTCAGCGTCAGCGTTCGCGACCCGGATATCACGGGCGGTCTGGTACTCCGGCGAATGATAACAGGCGATGGCGGTATCATAGTCGGTGAACTCGACAACGACGTTGCGATCGCGCGCCTGGCCTTCCATGGACACGTAGCGACCACCGCGCACCATGAACCGAGCACCATATTTCTCGAAGGCCGGTTTGGCGGCCCGCAAGTAGTTCGGGTAGTTGTCGGCGTTTTTAACGGATACGCGAACGATCCAATAGCCTTTGGCCATGATGGCCTCCTCTCTCGTTGGTTTTGTGTTCGACGTTCAAGCGGTGCCCTGTTGCGACGGCGGCGCGTCAGAACAGTCCCGCGCGGCTCCGGTTTGCATCGTTTCGGAGATGAATAGATATGCGGCGGTCCAGGCTTGTTCGGTCTCCGGCGTCCAGCTCTCTCCGAGCCCCTTTCGAAGTGTCCACAGGAGCGCGTTGCCGGCCGTTATGTAATGCGCAGGGACGACGCCATAGGCCACGTGACGGTGGCCGAGCGCCTGCAATTGCGGTGTCAGATCATCAATCGCGTCGAGGCCGGCGACAGCTGCTGATAGCGCATGGAGCAGGGCCTTCTTTTGCGCCGGGAGATCCGAGTCTTGGAACAATTTCGTCAGGCTGGGGTCCAGCTCGAACAATCGATCGTAGAATAGGTTTGCGGCGACGTCGGCGATTGGCGCGACGTCCTGCCAGGACTGTTTCACAAGTTCGCTCTGCTGAGGTGTCATGGGCTGTCTCCCTTGCACGATGGCTCATGGTGCAGGGATAGCGCTTGTTTATCTTCCGGAAAAATGAATAATTATGATTGTTTTGTTCTTCAGGAGAGATGGATGGAATTGTCCGATTTGCGGATCTTTTCCGCCGTAGTCCGCGAAGGTGGCGTCACGCGAGCGGCCGAGCACCTGCATCGCGTGCAGTCGAATGTCACGACGCGCGTGCGCCAGCTTGAAGACCGGCTCGGCGTCCGGCTGTTTAAGCGGGAAGGCAAACGGCTGATCCTGACGCCGGCCGGGCATACCTTGCTGGAGTATGCGGATCGCTTGCTGGCCTTGGCGCAGGAAGCGGAGGCGGCGCTGCAAGACGAGCGTCCGCGAGGGCAGTTTCGCCTCGGGGCGATGGAGAGTACGGCTGCGGTGCGGTTACCCGGACCGCTGACCACGTACGCCAAACGCTATCCCGACGTCGTTCTTGAATTGCGGACGGGCAATCCCATTCAACTCGCTACGGCCCTGCTTAACGGCGAGATTGATGCAGCACTCGTGGCCGAGCCCATCGCCCAGGCCAAGTTCGACTCAATCGTTGCCTTCGACGAAGAGCCGGTCATCGTGACGGCGAAGGATCATCCATCGATCGATAAACCGGGGGGCGTGCCGCGGACGATGATCGTTTTCGAGCATGGCTGTCCGCACCGTCGGCGCCTCGAGCAGTGGTATGCTAACCGCCAAGACCTTCCAGAGCGCACCATTGAGCTTGGCTCTTATCATGCGATGTTGGGTTGTGTTCTGACGGGAATGGGTGCTGCGCTTGTGCCGCGAAGTGTTATTGCGACATTTCCGGAAAAGAAGCGGTTACGAATTCACACTTTGCCGCGTGGCGAGAACAGCCTGCGCACCATGATGATCTGGCAGAAGGGTGTGCACTCGCCGAAGGTTGACGCCTTGGCCGCAATTCTGCGCGAGCAAAGCGGGCGCTGATGACTGCCATCTGTCACACCGCCGGAGAACCAGAATGGCATCCATCTCACGGCAACAGGCACTAAAACAGTCCATCTATCTTGGCATTGATGCCAAAGACGTGTCCGTCCTCGCTGACTTCGCCGATGGCGGTCAAATGGAGACGCACGGAGTCGTGCAGCACGGCCCGGGCTGAGACTTCGGCGATCAGCACATCTTCGGCCAC
>JBPCWB010000763.1:0-16016 GCA_051009955.1 Hyphomicrobiaceae bacterium
CTCCCGCCGCCACCAGGTGCGTCCGGCCAGGTTCACGGCCGGTAGCGCCAGAAGGTGCCGCGACCAGCAAGTCTCTGCTCGCGAAGCGTCACGTTGCGTTCGTGCGGCAGGCGCAGCCCCGCGCGCAACAGCGCCGAGATATCGTTGAGCAGTGTCGGCTGTTCGACATATTCGGAGTGGCCGGTGCAGAAGTAGCAGGTCGTGATTTCCGAGATGTCGATGGTGTGCACCCCGTTCGCGATGGTCGGGCGGCCGGTGATGACATCGCCGGCGCGGGGCAAGCCATTGTGCAACGTGCGCGAAACATCCATGGCCGCGTCGCTGGCTGACGAATACATCGTGAAGCCTTTGGCGAGCGGACGCACTTGCGCGGCAAGCCGCCTGAACTCAGCCGCGTCCATGTCCGGCGCCGCCAGAATAACCTGATCGATGCTGACGTTGCCTGGAGGAGACGCCGCTACGGCGGCGAGGGCATTCAGAAGTGGCACGTTGCCCATGCTGTGGGCGATCAGATGGATTTTTTCGGCACCCGAGCGGGTCACGATCAAATCGAGAAAGATCTTGAGATGGGCCACGGCAAACCGCGCACTCTCCTGGTCATAGGGGTAGTACAACTCACCACCGGCCGACGGCCAGCTATACATGAATGGCGTCCCAAAAGGTGTGAACACGCCATCGCCGTCATTGGGTTCGCCGAGGTCATAAGCGATCTGCGCTGTCCGGAACAGAGCGTGGTCGAATTTCGTATTGTAACCATGCACGAAGACGAAGGCATGATCCTTGTAATTGCCGGCCGTCGCCCGATGATTGGCGACTGCGCGAATGAACGCGTCGGGAGAGCTGTAGAGTTCGAAGCCCTTCTTGACGATCACGAAATGGCGCGAGGGATCACCTTCCGGCGTGACGCCACGCACGTAGCGATCCCAAAAGCCCTCCAGGAAACCGGGGCGCGCAATATCTCCCGGCCTTCGTATCAGGGCACGGGGTACGGTGACAACGGCTCGGCCGAGCGTCATTTCATCCGCGATCGCATCGGCTTCATTGCGCCGAGAGCCGAAGCTGACGCGATTGAGCGCCGCCTCGGCGCCGCTGTCACGTTCGCGGTTGGTGCCGAAGAAAATGCGGACCAGCGTGCATGCTTTTCTGCTGACGCAATCCGGTTCGGCCCCGGGCGCCGCGCCGCGTCGGGCCGTCGACTTGGGAAGGCCGCCCGACGTTGGCGCTGCCGGGCGTGTTTCGCTGTCCGATCGCCTCTGAGCGATTTTGGGTCGTGGTGCCGCGGCCCGTCTTCGTTGCTCGGCTGCACGTCGTTGCGCTTCGGCACGTCGACGCGCCTCGATCGTGCGCCTCACCGTCTCAGCCCGGGACTTTTGTTGCGGCTGCGCGCGGGCCTTGGGTTGGGCCGTCGCCGACTTCCGCTTCTGCGCTGCTTGCCGCTGTGCCAATTGCCGACGCCGAAGTTCTATCGTGCGCCGGCGTTCCGCCGCACGACGTGCTTCTTCAATACGGCGGATGGCTTCCTCGCGCGCCCGTTGTTGGGCCGATTTCGGCGCCGGTCCGGGCGGCCGAACCGTCGGTGCCGCCGCACTCGGTTTGCGCTGCGTCGGGACGCGCTCCAATTTGAAGCGTCGCGGTGGTGCCGCCCGGGGGCGCGCCACCTGCCCCGGTCGGGCCCGCGGCGGCGTACGCAATCCATGAATTTCCAATATCACCCTGGGACCGGACGTTCGGACATACTCGAACAAAATTCGCACGATGGGCTGCGTGCTGGGTCGGATGGCCAGACTGCTGGTGAAGGCTCGTGGTCTCACGGCCAGGCGTCGCGTGATGACCTGTCGCTGACCGTTGCCAAAATAGATGGTGGTCTTGACCACAGATAGCTGCCCGCGGCGCATGCGGAAGCGCAAGGACGAGAATGTTCCGCGTACCTGTCTCATGTCGACACTTTCACGGCCCTTGCCGAGATCAATGGTGGCTGTGCGCAACAGCGTGAACTGGGCCTGGGCCTGCAGGGACGTCAACGTGAAGCAGGCCAACACGGCAACAACAGCGAATGAAATTCGGAGACCTGACATCGGCCGACTCCCGCAATAACAATTGAAGCATCTCGCGCGGCGGGCATGGCCCCGGGATTGCGACGTTTTCAGATCCCCGGGGTAGCCTAAGGATGGCCTACTCCCAGTGCGCGTTTGATGACATGACCCCAGAAGTTGTCAGATTTTCGGGCCAATACCTGTCGGACTGTTCATCTACGATGGCCGAAGTGTTTGGGGCATGGCAAGGCTTGTCAACAGCCTCACCGCTTGTTCATCGTCAACCTCATGGCCGTAAAGACTTTTCCGGTCGGCAGATCTTTCACGATCAGTTTCATGCTCATCTTTCTCGGTGAAAGCCGTCGAATGGTGAGAGAGCCTTGACCGGTGAGGCGTCCTTCGTCATTGCGCACGCTCACACGCATGGTCAGCAAGTTGTCCTTGACGCTGCCGACTCCGTTGGTCCGAAAGTTTCGTTCCTCGACATTGATCAGCGTTCCGGAGAGCTGGCGACTGGCAGGATCGTAGGCGAGTTCGCCACGGACCGGTGTGGTTCCGTTCGTGGATGCGCATTCGCCGGTGTTGTTGAGTTTGGATCCATTGGCGCTCAACTGGGAATTGAGAGCACATAGGATCGCGACAGACTTCGCGCTGACAGAGTCCTGGGCGATGCCACGGCTGCGCCAGCTTCCGGCCATCGATGACAGAAACGCCTGGTTTTCGTCTGCCGCAACTTGAGACCCGATCGATGCAAGAACGATCATGCTGAGGGCAAGCAGCCCGGTCCATCGTTGAACTGGCTTCGTCATCACGCATGCTCCCGCCTGAAAAGCTTTTCCAATTGGACGGCCATAGAAGGCAACACCAGCAAGTCCGCCGCCAGGGCAAAGACCAAAATTGAGATCACCACAAGGCCGAAGTATGTTACTGTGGTCAAACTACTCAATGCCGTCACCGTCAAGGCCGCACACAACACGACAGTCGTCGCAACGAGTGCCGGCGATACGGCCTTGAGTGCGGTCTGCATGGCCATGCTCGCATCTCCTCCTGCGGCCTGCGACTTGCGCTTCTCGATCACATAGTGATTGAGCAGATGGACGGTGTCATCGACCGCCAAACCAAAGCCGATTGTCAGGGCGATGACAGTCGACATCTCTAGGCCATCGCGCATCATCCAGACACCGGCTTCGGCAGCCAGAACCGGAAGTGCGTTCGGCAACAGCGACGCGATGCCCAACTGCCAGGAACCCAACGCAAAACCGATCACGAAGATTGAAAGCACGGCGGACAACAGCAGTCCGTGCCGCAGGTCGAATACGATTTTTGGCAGGAGTTCGGTCCTCAGCGCCGGCCCGCCTGTGATCTCGATGGTCCGTCCAGGCAGATGTTCGGCCAGCGCCTGCCGCGCGTTCTGGATCTGGCGATCGAGTTCGGCCGCGGAACTGCCGTGCGAGACGAAAATAGAAATGAGCAGCTTCTTCCGATCACGCGAAACAAGACGGGACAAGAACCCTTCAGCCGCCGTTTGTTGTTCGGATAGGTCAAGCGGTGCAGGGCCGTCGGGCGGCGTTGCGCCTTGGACTGTGGCAATCGAAATCGTGCTGCCGATACCAAAAACGCCCTGTAGTACAGCCTCTGCCTTGTGCAACTCTCCAAACTCGGCTGACGAGATCGTGGAGCGCCCGGCATCGCGCTCCAAGGTCGCAAACATCTGCCCGGCGCCATTGAAAGTGGTGTCCACCGCCGAACTGGTGTGGCGCAGATGTGAGTCACGAGGCAGATAATCCGTCAGTTTGAATTGCACCGGTACGGCCATGTGAAGACCGATGAGGACCAAAGTTGCGGCGCCCGAGAGCGCAATCGCCTGGCCGCGCCTGCCGTCGAGAATGGCCCGTCCGAGACTGGATCCCGTCTGCAGGAGAGTGGCCTGCATGCTGCCAAATCGCGCGCCGCACTTGCTCAAGGTGATGGCCGCAAGGGGTGTCACCGTGATGACCGAGATGTAAACCAGAACCATCCCGATCATGCCGCCAATCGCCATGCGATCGAGAGTGTCACTGGCGGCAAACAGTAATGCGGTAAAGGCAATGGCCGTCGTCACGGCCGCAAGAAAACATGCCGGTGCGACGGTGCGGACGGCCAGCTCCAGTGCTTCTCTCGGTGGTGTTCCCGCAGCGCACATGCGCCGCCAGTGAAAGAACAGGTGCAGCGTATCGGCATAAGTCAGGACGACGATAAGAACCGGAATGATCGTCGTGAACAGATCAATCCTGGAACCCGTCAGCGCGATGAAACCGAGATACCAAATCAAGGCAAACAACGTCGGTATCGTACACACGATGGCTGCGGCCACTGAGCGAAACAACCATAGTGCCACCACCGCACACACAATCAACCCGATCGAGACAAGCATTACTTGCTCGCGCTTGATCACGGAAACCAGTTCGCGCGCAATCGCCGGTTGGCCGACACTCGTGACTTGCAGCTTGTCTGAAGCATAGCTGGCGACAATTTCGGAAATCTCACGCTGGTCGCCTCGCGAGAACCCCAAAAGTCCCTCTTCCGGATCGCCGCGCGGCGCAAGAATGAGGATCGCCGCACTCCGCTCCAAAGAGAACAACGACGTCGCCGCCACATTTGATGCGGCAAGTGCAGTGACGTGCTGCCGCAAATCAGATTCGTTCTCGATGTGGCTGGGCAGGGCGGGCTGCCAGGTGCCGGGCGTGTCGCCGCGTTCGACAAGGGAAAAGATGGACGTGACGCGTTCTACGGGAGCGGCAAGTTGCAGTTCGAGGTGCAGCGATCGCAACTCTTCGAAACCCGCTGCCGTCGCCAGTGACGGTCCGCGCACGAACAATACTTCATCGTATGAGAATGGACGAAACTCCTGCTGCAAGCGAACAAAATCCTGGTACGGCTTGGCGCGGCTGGCCAGCAGTTTTGAGACGTCACCGTTAAAGCCAAGCCAAAAGACGGCCGACGCCATGAGCCCCGCGGTCACGACCAGCAGAGTCACGATTGCGATCGCGACATGGCGCATCGCCAGCAGACCGAGAGCTTCGGTTCCGAGCGCTGAAATACCCGACCGCTGATCGCCTGTCCCTGTCATCCCCTCCCCCGCGTACCTGTGATTGTCACGGCGCAAAGACGAAGTGTAACCTGCTCACACCTCAACGTGGGAACAGCCGAATTTCCCAACCTCTGAAGCGGCCAAAGCCGCAGAACCTGAAGAAACGAGTGCCGGTATCCGCAGTTGCTTGTTCACGGAAATCTCCTGCCGAACCCCGGCCGGTCCACGCCCGAGGTTCGCTCATCAAAACGATAAAACTATGAGGCGTCAGGATGCTTGAAGTTACGCCTTCTCACTGGCTTGCCCGGATCAAAACGCCGCAAAATACTCCTTCTGCTCCCACTCCGATAGCGTTGAAATGTAACGTAACCACTCGGCCCGTTTCAGCTGGCCGTAGTAAGCGACGAATTCCGGGCCAATCGACTGTCGAAACAGATCACCGGCCTCAAAGGCTTCAATCGCGTCCAACAGACTGTCGGGGAGCTGTGCCGCGTCGTCGTCATAGGGGCGCTCGACCGGAGCAGGTGCTGCCAGATTGCGCGTCAGGCCGCTCAGGCCGGCGTAAATCTGACTGGCCAATGCATAATGCGGGTTCGCGGCTGGCTCCGCAACGCGGTTCTCGATACGGCTCGCATGATCGCCGGGCCGCATCAAGCCGCGGATCATGGCGCCTTTATTGTCGTTGCCCCACTGTATACGATCAGGTGCGAGCTGGTGGGGCTGGTAGCGCCGATAGCCGTTGACGGTTGGCGTCGTCATCAGGCAGCACTCGGCCGCGTGCTCAAGAAGACCGGCAATCCAATTGTTGGCCACTGCATTCAATGCTTCGCCATCGCCCGGCATAAAGACATTGTGGCCGCTTTGGCGATCAACCAGCGACTGGTGAATGTGCCATCCGCTGCAGGCGCCATTCGCAACGACTGGTCGGCACATGAAGGTGGCATGCAGGCCAAGCCGTGCGCACACCTGCTTGACGGCCGAGCGAAACAGAACCATGGCGTCGGCTTGTTCGCAGACGCCGCCCGGCTCGAAGACGAACTCAATTTGGCTGGGTCCAAATTCTGCCTCCATGGACTTCACCGGTAGCCGCAGCGCCGCGCAGGCTTGGCGGATTGCATCCATGACACTCTCAAGCGCATCGTAACGCGACTCGCCAAGGAGTTCGTAGTTCCGGGTCAGATTGCTTGTCTCGGGCACAGCGCCCGGCATGCCGGCATCGCCGTGCGTCAGGCGTGAGTCTTCGAGCTTGAAAACGTGGAACTCGATCTCCAGGCCGACGACCATGTCGTAGCCGGCCGCAGCCAGGGCGTTACGCGCATTTCGCAGAACATTGCGCGATGCGAATTCAATCGGTGATCGTTCGCTTGTGACGACGTCGCAGAGCAACCATCCGGACCGGGGCGACCAAGGCAGTGTCCGAAACGTATCGGGATCTGGAACCAGGCAAACATCACCGGCACCGGTGAGAATGCCGCGGCCAAACCCAGCGTCTGCGGCCCAGACAGGAAACGCGGTGTGATGGCTGGGGTCCTTGAGCAGGATCGTTGATGGCGCTGTTATGCCATTGCGAAAGGCGGTCGCCAGTCCATTCGCAACAATTGTTTTACCGCGCAGAAGGCCGTGCTGATCCGCAAATGATAGGCGTATGGTCTCCAGGCCGTTCGCGGTAACCTCCCGCAGGACTTCGCGTGCGCGCCCGAACTTGTCCGCCGCCAGAATGCCGCCGTCGAAATTCAAAGTCGATGGATCGGCCGTTGCATCATTCATTCTGGGCCTTCGTTTCCAACGGTCACTTGAAGCTCCTCGCAAACCCACACCTGTTGATCATGGCGTCACTGCCTCAGACCAACCGCAGGCCGTGCGGCGTTGGGCGCCCTGTTCGCGCCAGGTCTCCTGCCAACGATCGCGATCGCCGATGGCATCGACCGAAACCGGGCCCTGAATCTTGCCCAGATCGCTTGTCCCACGCATCGGCAGTGCGGCCTCCTCACCCTCCGCGACACGCTGCATTGCTGCGCGCAGCAATCGCCGATATCGAATGATGCCGACATCAGTCGTCGCGAGATGCTCTTGCGTGCGATCCTGGATAGCGCCCATTGACTCGACAGCCCATTGATCGTGAACGTTGATGTCCAGACCCATCCCCGTGTAGGTCTGCGTGCGCTGTTCGTCGGGACTAAATCCATACGCGTTTGCGGCATTCTTGCGTGGCGCATAGTCCGGCAATCGATGCTCCCTGAGCCGCTGTTCGCGCATCAATTCCTTGTTCACCGGGGCATCGAAGCTGATGAACATCGAATACCAATAGCAGGAGACATCATCAATCGGCACGTGCCACTGCGTGATGGTCATCTGGTTGGACATCGGGATGCAAATCGCCTGCGGAAAGATGTGATTGGTAACCCGCACATGCGTGCGCCCGTCCTCAAGGTGGCGTAGCGCGATCAGGCGCAGGCCGTATTCGGTGTCCTCGACCTTGATCTCCGGTCGGGGATACTCCCGCAAGAGGCGCGTCATCGGGATTTCCGTATTGCCGGCACGGTCCCGAAACTGCTTGCCATAGCCTTCGGCTGGATCTTCGTCCTCCAGGAAACGGTGGAGAAACGAGGCGTGTGCCGGATCGATTCCCACTTCGAGCGCCTGCAGCCAGTTGCACGCCCAGAGCCCCTTGAAGGCAAAAACGTGACTGTCCGGTGCAACAAAACAATCGAGGGCGGGAAGCGCGGGTGGCTGGCCGGGTCCCATATAGGCAAACACGATCCCGTTCTTCTCGATGAGCGGGTAGTTCTTGATCCTGATATTCTCAAACATGCGGCTGTTTGGCGGTTCGCCCGGCTGCTCGACGCACTGCCCGCCGCGGTCGAAGTGCCAGCCGTGAAAAGGACACCGCAATCCGTTGTCCTCCAGCCGGCCAAAGCAGAGATCGGCGCCACGGTGCGGGCAATGTCGCCCGACCAGACCCAGTTCTCCGTCATCATTCCGGAAAAGGACGA
The DNA here is from genome assembly GCA_051009955.1 of Hyphomicrobiaceae bacterium. Taxonomy (GTDB): domain Bacteria; phylum Pseudomonadota; class Alphaproteobacteria; order Rhizobiales; family Hyphomicrobiaceae; genus Tectiglobus. The sequence goes on from JBPCWB010000763.1 coordinate 8,097, forward strand.
GGCGCTCGCCGAGCAGTGTCACCGGGACAACAGGCCTGGGGCTGTCCAACTCTGCGGTGAGCGCGGCAGGCTGCCAATAGTGTCGCAAGACCGCTCCGGCCGGATCTTCGGGTCCGACGCGCGTCAACGCCTCATTCTCTTCCCTGCTGAGCATTGCCCGTCCTTGAATTCGAACTCGATGCGGCTCGCGAGCATTCACGTTGTCGAACGCGCGATCGCACCAGACTGTATCAGATCAGTCATGGCAAAAGCGATAGGTGTATGGAGTTATAGGCGACCCGGGCAACGGTATGGGTTGACCTGCACACTCTGGACGCGCTCCAATGGTTTGGCACGCGCTTGGGCTCGCCGAACGCCGACCGCGCTGTTAATCGTCGGAGTGCGTGACCCGAACCAATGGGAGAGAATAGATGCCAGTCTACGTCATTGCAGATATCAAAGTCACGGATGATGCGTGGATCCCGGACTATGCCGCCAATGTGCATGACATTGTCCACAAGCACGGTGGAAAGTATCTGACCCGTACCGCGAACATCACTACCGTGGAGGGTGAACCGCTCGACTCCGCTACGGTGATCGCTGTCTTGGAATTTCCATCGATGGCAGACGTCGAGGGGTTTGCGTCTGATCCGGACTATGCGCCCCATGGCGAGGCGCGACGCGCAGGAAGCGTCAGCCGGCTGCACGTTCTTGATGCCGCCGATGTTGCGGGAACCATCCCCTATCTGCCCAAGGGCGATTAGTCAGGCGGCGCCCGGATGTATCTGATTGTTGCGCCAGAGCCTGACCACTCGAGACGGACTGGGTTTTGATTCGCGAGCGGCGCGTCGGTAGTCAGCGCTGCTTGTCGGAGCGTCCGAACAGCCGCGACCAGATTCCGGGCCGCCGTGGCGGAGCGGCCCGTGCCGGCGCCCGAATCTTCGGCGTTGACGTTGGCGATTGTGCATCGTCCTGCTTTGGAACGTCCGACCCAGCAACCGACTGTTGAGATTGTGGAGGCTCCCGAGGCTGATCGGCAACCAGGCTCGCCTTGACGTGGGCTGCGACTTTGTCCGCGTCGCCATCCCATTCGAGCCAGCGCTTGGCACGGATCAACGGCAGCTTCGACAGGTCCGGTCGTCCGACAAGCACGGGAATGACGCGCTTGGAACCGGACGCCTCGTAGGCGAGTGCGGTATTGATTTCGAGCAACGGCCATTCCTTGTCGACCGACGTCGATGACACGACAGCCAGGATGGTTCGTGCGGAACCCAAGGCCGTATTGATCTTCGACGTGAAACTCTGTCCAAAACCGATGTGCTCCTCATCCAGAAAGGCCTTCATGCCGAGCCGCTCGCAGGCCTCGTAGATCGGGCGCGCAATCAACGCTTTATCTTCGCTCGCATGACTGATGAAGATGTCATAGTCGTCAGCCCCGAACATCATCTGTCGAACGAATTTCGACGGATTGGGATCGAGATCCAGAAGCTGAGCGCAGAGCTTTAGGAAGACGGCATCGTCGGCACCGCGCACCATCTTGATAAACGACAGCTGGCCATAGACGACGTTGCGGAACGACACCGCAGGATCCGACGGTCGCTTTTGGCCGGATTCGCGATGCTTTGCGAAATGATCATGTGCCGCCGATGCGATGCCGAACTTTCGCCACGCATGAATCATGGCGCGGACCTTTCGCACGCGTTTTCGCGCAACGTTGACATGGCTGTTGACGTTAAGGCCGGTCACGTTTTGACGAAAGCTGCGACTCTGCAGTCGAACTTTACTTGCGTTGATCTCAAAACCGGACTGCGCGATGGCTTGCACCAGAGCATCGCCGGCTTCGACCTTGTATGTGCCGCCGGCAATGGGTTCACGCAAGGCAAGGGCCGGCGGAAACAGGACCGAATTGGATGAGAACGTAATGTCGTCGGCATAGCGCGTATAGGCCAGTCGGTTGTGCCGTGCCAGGCGCAGAAGGCGGCGATCCAGGGTTGACGCAATGAAGTTCGACAGGACAGGCGACGTTGGCGCGCCCTGTGGCAGACCGTTGCGATGCGTCACGATTTGTGCGCAGACGGTTGCGGCAGCTGGCGCCATCTCAAACGGCGGCTTCATGAAGAGCCCGCGGATGCGGCCGAAATTAATCGTTGGAAAAAAGTCGGCAAGATCGACGTTCAGAACCCACCTCTTGCCGACATGCTCTTGCGCGTTGCTGACGACACTGCGTTCTTTGATGAAACCGTGTGCATTCGGATGTGGGCGATACATGCGTTGCAGATCTACACACAGTCTGTCCTGGAACCCACGAAGCATGCCGATCGGCGCATTGATCGGCCGCATGCCGCCCGAGCGTTTCGGTATTTCAAACTGAGTATAGCGCGTGTGGTCGGGTGCCTTGTACAAGGTCCAGATCATGCGGCCGTGATTGACGCCGAGATAGGCAGCCACGTCTGCCGATGACTCCAACGGGCGGCCATCGAGGCGCAGGGCGTCGGAAACGTTTTCGGCTGAAGTTTCTTGAGGCATCCTGCCCCTCGTACCTTACCCATACCAGGCCCGGCTCGCCGGGCCTGGTATGAAGATGACATTTATTTTTCTGCCGCAGGATCAACAGCAGACGTAGAAGGGCAGGACGCCGTGGTCGGATGAGGCCAGCGGAGTTGGTCAATTTTGTGATAGTTGCAACGCTGACTGACGTTGTCGGTCGTCAGTTCGTGCCGCTGGCTGCGTTGTCGGTGGTCTATCGTTGCTTCACAGTAGCATATCTCAGAGGGCTGATCAAAAGTAGGCCTGGCACCGGGCAAACCGTTCCGGATTCTCATGATACGCGGCCGTGATCGCCGCTATGGTGTCGTATCGGTTCCCCTGGCCACCAGTCTTGAAGTAGATGTCTTCTTTGGCCGGCAACTGCCCAGCCTGCAGCTGACTGTCAGCAATGAACATGGCGCGCAGAACGCGGCGATGTTGGGAGCCACGGTAGTGTTCATGCGTCGGCGGCGCGATCCCGTGAACCCGTTCGCCCGCGCCTGCACCAACATGGCGCTTGTAAGCATCCGTCAGATCCGACTTGGGAATGCGATTGTGATACCCGATGATCTTCTTCATCAGGAAGAGCTCGACGCGCTCGTGGATGGCGCCCAGCAAGAGGCCTTCGTTGCGCGCGCGACCCATGGCGTTCGAGACCTGCCGCAGAACGTAGGGGTTTGTCAGCAAGTCTGAAAGTGGCGCCTCCTCGCCGAGCCATAAGAGCTCTTGCACGTATGACTTCTTGGCGCGTACGGCGCGGGCGCGATCAGCATCAGACAGGTCGGGGTCATCGATCCGCGTGTACATGGTCGCGGCAATATGGAAGTCGGCGCCGCGGAACTGCCCGGCGTCGTACCATCCGCGAAAGTAGCGCACCGTGCCGAGCAACATCGCGGCGATGGCGCCACCGATCAGGCCGCCAATGACTTCGCGCGGGATCGCCTCAAGCGAAAACCACCACTCGGTGAACATATCGGATCCCCCCACGCTTCCTTAAGACTGCCATTGTGCGCACAATGCCCAATCGGTTTTGAGATTCAATTGGTGTCGCCGATGCGCGCAATGGTTGGAGTGTTTGGCCGTTTCATGGCAGACATCACCCCAATGCACTGGTCAGTCCTGTCTTTGATTGCGAATACATTGTCGTTCATTGATCCTGGCACATCGCAAGAGCACGGCCGGCGGGGCGAAAGTTATAGTGCCGATCAAGCAGGCCGTGCCGCGGATTGTAACCACGATCGATGTCAACGAAGGTGTCGAGATGCACCTTCACCGACTCCAGAGTTGCGGCCAGCGATCTGGCTTCGCACACACGAGCCGCGATGGCCACGTCGTCAAAATTTGCGACCGCCGGATTGGCGTTCGCAAGTCGCACGTTGGCATCGATCTTGATGTCGTTGGCCGTCGCGAAGGCGTCCATCTCTTGTAAGCGGGCTCGCAAGTCGTCGGTGAGATTGAGCTGAAAGACCAAGCCGGCGACACGCACATTGTCCTTCAAGAGGTGGAGTGCAGCGAGGACCGTTTCGCGTTGCTCCCACTTGAAACCCGAACTCACGGAGTGTGCAAATTTGCTGCCTTGTTCGGGTTCATGTTTCGACGAGTGCGACTTGCCGATCATCAGGCGAAGGCCGTCGGGTGCGGCGAGATTGGCGATAGAGTCAGCGATGTCGACCAGATCGTCCGTGGCACTGACGAGTTCGAGCTGTGTGACAAGATGTCGATACTCACGAACAGTATCAAGCGCCGCGCGACCGGGCGTACCGATGCAAAAGAAGCTGAACCGAACGCCGCAACCATGGAAGTCGTCGACCCGGCGGCGGATGTCGGAATCCAACAGGTCCGTGAGCGGTGCGCGGACGTTCGTCAAGCCCATCTGCTGCAACCGCATCAACGTATAGTCGTTGCGTGTGCGTTTGCGGGCGAACTCCTCCATCGGCCCGTTGTAGGGAAGGTCGATCGGCGTCGCCCAGGCATGGCGCAACGGCACGGTCAGCGCCGTTGACGGAGCGGTCTGCCAAAGCGGCCGGTCATCGCGGAGCGCGGCGCCCTTGGCCAGCGTTGCCCCGTCCGTCGGGACGACGCGGACCCGGTGGCCATCGGCGTAGACGTCAACCAGCGCATAGCCGAATTTGCCTTCGTCATTGCGGCCGAATTCCTTTGGGGGCTCGATGGCATACATCTCGGCGTAGTCCTGCCGAATGAAACTGGTCGGCATCAGGCAGTAGAGCCGACTTTGACCGACGCGATTGTAGAAGTATTGATGCACGTGGCCAGAAAAGACCGCCTCGACGTTGTATTGTTTGACGAGGTCGAGCAACCAGCTGCGCCCCGGTTCGGCGTAGTTATCGTAGTGGCTTTGTTCATTTGGCGCATAGATGAATGGTGGGTAGTGCGAGCACAGAAAGATGCGGCGATCTTTGCCCGACGCCAAAGTTGCCTGAAGCCACGCTTTTTGGTCGGCCTCCTGTGGCGTTCGAGAATTGACAAATGAGGAGTTTATCAAAACGAACAGGCAGCCATTGTGCTCAAAGCTCGATCGGCTCGGCCCGAATTCCGATTCGTACTGGCTGATCGTTTCGTCGTCGGCGGGCCCTGCGGGGGCATCCGGATTCGGTTTGTCGCCGATGTCATGATTGCCGGGAATGAAGTGCAGGGCGTCGCGCACCGGCGCAAAGATATCATGGGCCTCCGAGCAGGCCGCGCGGAATGTCGGCAGGTGCGGCAGCGGGTGGACCATGTCGCCGAGATGCAAAACGAACGCCGGTGCTGCCTCCTTGATCGCGGCAATGGCGAAGCGCGCCCGATCATTGGCCAGTTCGTTGACGGGAAACGGCGATGATTGATCCAGTTCGGCCGGCCGAATGTGGGTGTCCGTGATGATCGCAAATGTGAAAAGCGGCGTGCCGGCGGATTGATCGTTCATGTGCGGCCTCCTGCGCGGGGTTCGGCTGGCATTGCTTATACCAATCGAACGCCCGAACGATCAAAGAGACATGTTGGCCTTGCGCACCCGTCTCGGTGTGGCCGATCTGCGCTGGCAGACGGGCTGAAGCGAATTAGAAGCGTCTGTCGGGGAGGCTGAAGAAAGTCGGCACCGATGTCATGCCATGCCAACCGGTTCATTGAGCGGGCTAATGTCATTGGGCCGGCGGGCAATATATCCTAACAACTGATCCCTGAGCGTCTTGTAGGGCGGATCGTGGTAGCGATTGATCATCTCATTGGCATCCTCGTCCAAGACATAGAGCTCGCCCTCGCCGGACTTTTGATCAACCGTCAGCTTGGCCGTCTCCGTCCGCACCGTTCGCAGGCTCAGGGCCACACCCGCCCGATTGGGATGCAGTTCCCATTCGCTGAGCGCATAGTCACGCGTCGCATCGTTGGTTTCCAAAAGCGGTCGCAGCGATTGACCATGCTGGGTTTGCAGGGCCTCTGCACCCGCATAATCGAGGAACGTCGGTGCCACGTCCATTGTGCTGGTCGGTGCCGCGATCGTCTTGCCGGCCGCAATGTTGGGTCCGCGCGCGATCATGCCGACGCGATGGAGGCCCTCATAATGCATCGGCCCCTTAAGGACGAGGCCGTGATCGCCGAGCCAGTCGCCATGGTCCGAAGTGTAGATGACGATCGTGTTGTCGCGCAGGCCGAGTTCGTCGAGCGCGATCAAGATTCGGCCGACCTGATGATCGATCAGCGCGATCTGGCCATACGTGTTGGCGATAATCTCGCGCAACTGCTGATCCGTCTGGCTTTGTATCCGGCTGTAAGCCTTGCGGGTCTCGGCATTCTCCTTCGAACCGGTCGGTTCGTTCTCAAGCACTGCCCGGTGCCACCAGGGCCGGTCGTCAAGGTCGAGCATGCGATGCGGCGGCAGATCGACATCATCCGGGTGATGCAGGCGCGACCATGGTTCCGGGCAATCGAACGGATGATGGGGGTCCGGGAAACTGATCCAGGTCATGAACGGTGCGTCGTGTGACTGCCGCAGCCAGGCGATGGCACGATCCGCCGTCCAGGTCGAATTGTGCCAGGCCACCGGCAGTTGGGAGTGCCAGGTCTGCGCGGCATTGTGAGTGTCGCCCGCGTTCTCGCGATAAAGGCGGTTCTTTTCGTCGCCGCGGCCATCCGCATAGAACCAGCGCTCGTAGTGCTGCCCGCGTGGCGGCTTCTCCGGCAGAAACCAGTTATGGCCGACCAACATCATCTCGACGTGGCTGAAGCCCATGTAAGGCCCGAACCAGTCGTCACCATAATTGGCCGATGACTTCAGGCACTCGGGCGTGCCGGTGGCCGCGAAGGTGTGATAGGTCGCAAAGTGCGCCTTACCGAAAAACGCCGTATCGTAGCCGGCGGCCGTGAGCGCACCGGCCATACCCTTCGCACCGATCTCGGGATCCAAATCAATGCCATTGTCGTGGACACCATGGGTCAGTGGCAGCTGTCCGGTCAGGATCGATGCTCGCGCCGGCTGACACACCACGCAGGGTGTCACGTTGGCTTCCAGCCACGCCCCGTCGCGACGCAATTGGTCGAGGTGCGGCGTCTTGATATTCCGGCCCATGAAACCATAGCAATCGCCACGTTGCTGGTCCGCAGTGATAAACACGAAATTTGGTCGTTGCATTTCATCAGTCCTGCGGGTTGGGTGCGGTCGGAGCCATGGCAATACGGTTTTAAGCTTGCATGCGAATATCAGAATAGTAAATGATCAAGCCGATTGGCACGAAGAATGCCGAAGGAAGTCGCTCAATCAAAAACTTCCAATGCTGTGCCGCCAGTCGACGAGATAAACCGAATCCTCGAGACACCGAGGCAGGACGACAAACCTGAGCGGGTTGCAAGACTAAGGCGTCCTGGACCATGTCATCTTTGGGCTTGCAACCGGGGTAACTGTGCGCCACCAACGCCATGCGCGTCGGTTCGCTCAGCACTGCAACGACCGCTGCGCCCGGAGCCGCAATCAATTCGAGCCTCTTTGGATTCCATATTTTTGTGCGATGCTATCTCACAAGCTGCGTGCCGCCTGAATGCGAGCCAAGGCATCCTGCTGCAAAAGTTGCATGCTGAATTCAGATCTGTCAATTTTTGATGGATCAAAGAACATTCCATTGAGTGAGATTGTGGGCAAGAAATTTATGACCAAGTCGGGTTCGGGCCATAACGACGACCTTCCGCTCGAGGACTTCCTGACTTATCGACTCGTTACATTGACCAATCGCCTGAACAGGCAAGCCAAGCAGTTGCTTGATGAGTCGGCTTCATTGAGGTTGCCGGAATGGCGATGCCTAGCATTCATCAAGCACTGTAGCGATGCGCACGGCAAGGCGGGATTGCATCAGCTCGCCGAAAAGACCGAGATGGATCGCGCTTTGATCAGTCGTTCAGTGCAGGGGCTGGTCGAAAAGGGGCACGTGT
>JBPCWB010000764.1:0-4455 GCA_051009955.1 Hyphomicrobiaceae bacterium
GTCGAAGGCTCGCATCTTCGCGCCAAAGGACCTCGGACCAGGATCGGCGTGTCACGACCAACGATTTATTGTCGGTATGATCTTGATCATCGTTTTGGCGAGGCTGGACTTAACGACACATACTATATCACCCGAAGCGATATCCAGCGCCGCGCACCGTCGCGATAAGAGAGCCGTAAACGCCGATTTTCTTTCGGAGTCGACCGACGTAGACGTCGACAACATTCGTCATCGGATCCTCCTGAGTACTCCAGACCGCGTTGAGTATGCGCTCGCGGCTTAAAACCCTCTTCTGGTTCGTTAGAAACAGCGCAATCAAGTCTCGCTCCTTTCCTGACAGCTCGACCTCCACGCCGTCCACAGTGAGAATGAGTGAGCTGCGATCAAACAACAAACCTTCATGGATCAGCTGGTCTTTGGTCGCTTCACCACGGAAGTTCGTCGCCCGCCGTCGCAAAGATTCTAAACGTGCTAGGAGCTCCTCAAAGTCGAATGGCTTGGCCAAATAGTCATCAGCGCCCATGCGTAGACCGGCGACACGTTCATCTGTTGCATCCAATGCCGTGAGCATCAGGACCGGCGTAAAATCTTTGCGCGCGCGCATGCGCTGGCAGACTTCCTGCCCGGACAAACCTGGCAGCATGAGATCGAGAATGACGACTTCAAATTGCCGGTCACGCAGATACTCGAGCGCTGTTTCACCGTCGCTCGTGTGTTCAACCATCCAGCCTTCCGACTTAAGGCCGCGGCGAATGAAGTCCGCGACGCGTTCTTCATCTTCTACCAAAAGCAAGTTCATGATACAGCCCTTAGGGTTGGACGGTTTGGCAACTCGATAACCGCGACAGTACCGCCCCCTTCACGATCTCCAAGCCAGGCGCTTCCACCGTGTGCCTCGGCAATTGAACGTACGATGGGCAATCCAAGACCGGCACCACTATCATAGCTTGCCGAGGCGTTGGATCCGCGAAAGAACCGCTCGAAGGCTTTGTCTTTTTCTGCATCCGACAAGCCCGGACCGTTGTCCTCAATCGAGATTCGATAGCCCTTCGGCGTGGCGGTCAATCGAACCCCCACTTCCGAGCCGCCATGGTTCTGGGCATTGTGCAGCAATGCGAGTATGGCCTGTCGCAGACGAACAGAGTCAGCTGTCACTTGTGCACGGTCGGTGTCGGACGTGATCGATGCGTTGAGCTGGCTCATACCGACGGTTTCGACAATGAGGTCTTGGACATCGAACTCCTCCAGTATCAACCGAGCCTCGCCGGCCTCCTTTCGTGAGATAAACAGGAGGTCATTCACGAGTCGTGCAGTATGGGCGGCGGCATCGCGTGTTCTCGTCAGTGCCTCCCGATACTGCTCGGGAGGTTTATCGCCGCCGCGCAACGCAATATCACTTTCGCCCTGAATAATTGTGAGGGGCGTTCTCAATTCGTGACTGACGTCCGCGAGCATCTGCCGGCGATGCGCTTCCGAGTCTTGAGCTTCCCCGAGCAGGCGTTCCAATTCATTCGTCCGGGCTTCGACCGCCCGTTCAAGTTCCGCATTCTGCTCGGTCAGCGTGAGTGTTCTCGCCTGTACTTTTGATGCCATTTCATCCAGCACGACGGCAATTTCAGAGATTTCATTCATACCCTTAAGCGAGATCGACTTGTCGAAGTGGCCAGACCGAAATGCCTCGACGCCCGTCATCAACCGGTTAAAGGGACGCGTCACATCTCTCCGATATAGAAGCACTGCAATCAGCGTGACCAGAATCGCAGCTAGACCAAATCCATATGCGAGTCTTGACGCAAACACTGTCTGAGCCAGGGCTTCTGCGCGTGTTTCGTCAAGCTCGGCACGTTCTTCCTCCAGCGCCGAACCGATCATTGCACGAAATTTGAGGTCGACGTCATTGTCAAGGACTGCGGAGAGAGCGATCCAGTCCGTGTTGATCGTGGCCGATGAGTGGTTTTTGGCTAGCGCAATGTATTTCAGGATTAATCCATCGATCTTTCGCTCAATTATCGAGAGCGTCTCGAGTTCCTCGATTTCTTCATCACCAACGAGTTCAATCTCCTCACCGATGATTGTTCGGATGTCTCTGATGTTGTTCCGGATCAGCTGAATAAGCTCCTTCTCTCCCTCACCCTTGTCGCGATCACCAACGATCATGGCGTCGCCGAATTGCTTGAACAGCTGGTACGTATTGGAGCTCAGTTCCAGGTGCTTCTGGTAGCTGTTGTTCGCAAGGTTGATGCGCTTGCCAAAAAAGTCGGCTCGATCCGCAGTCCATATCGCAAGAACAGCACCCCCTAAGGTCATCAGCAGCATCAGTCCGGCGAACACGGAAACGAAGGTGGCAATTTTCATTTAGCTTGTCCTCCCGCTATGCAGCGGCGTGCAATTTGCACTGCGATTCAACATCAGCACCAATCGCGTTTGCCTTTGGATCGTTCAACCTGAGCACGGCGACATCGCGATATGAAATGCTGCTTGAACCGGAGAATACAAGAGTAGCGCGACACTTCGAGCGGAGACGAGCGATAAGGTTTTCGGACGAGGAGTCGGCGCTGAATTGTGCACTGTCTATCACGATTAGATCAGGCTCTGTCACAACTGTGCGGGCAAGTTCAATGCGAAGCACCTCGCCGCTTGACAGGGTCCGACCGTGCTCGTGCACACGCCCATCAAGTCCGCCTATTCGGTCCAGCAGAGCCGCCAGCCCGAAGTGCTGCAGGCAGTCAACCAGCGTTTCATCCGGTGGCCGCCTGCGACCGCCAAGTGTGAGATTGCGACGCAGACTCCCGTGCACCACGAGCGGCACGTCAGAAACATAAGCGATGCGTGGGAGATTATCGTTTTCGCCATAGGAGACATGGCCTTTGTCTGGACGGTTCTGACCCGCAACCAGGGAGAGAAACGCGGATTTCCAACTTCCGGCCGCTCCGCTGATCTGAACGCAGGCACCGGCTGGGATATGCAGCTCCATCTGCATGCCTCGGAATTCAACACCCTCGAAGGTGATAGGCACTGGTGCGGTGCGGGCCTCAATGCGACGCAATTGACTATCGTGGCGGAGCAACCGTTCGCACTTGAGCTTTGCGATTCGCCATGCGCAGTAGCGGTCCCAGACGTCTGTCAGTTGATGCAGTGGCAGAACCAGAACCGTTAGCAAGGCAAGGGCCGCAGCTGCCTCTGCAGGAGGGAGCCCGAATTCACCGGTCGCCCAAAGAACGGCGGCACCGCCCACTGCTGCGCCCCACTGGGGTAGGCTTCGGAGCAATGAGAGTCGCGTCATGCGATTGACCGCATCCTTTGCCACGCGAGTACTGCTCTCATCCAATGATTTTATCTCCCGGCGCGTGCGGCCGGCCAAGTCCAGCGCACCGGAGATCCTGAGCCGCTCCATCATCGAGATGGCAATACGTGCACGGTGCGAACGCAAATCCCGATGGTAGTTTGTGAGTCCGACTGCCAATCCAATCGAGACAGTTACTGACAGCAGGATTGGTATCATCCCCGCGAGTGCAAGGGTCGCGCTCATCAGATACAGCGACATCGCGGCACCGGGCAGGACGATGCCGGCTGATGCCAATCGCGTTAATCCGGGGCCGGCCCAGCCACGTGCAGCCGATAAATCACCGACAAATCGCAACGATAACGCGCCTTCGCGCAGTTGTGAGCGCTCCGCGTCACTCATCCCCGCGATTTGGCGATACAGCACGCGCCGGAGTGATTTTGCGAAACTCTGCCCTATTGCTTCCGCGCGAATGCGACTGGCCATTTGCAGTCCGGCAACCGCGAACCCGGCAAGCAGAAGCAAGCCCAATGACCATATCCCGGGCTTGCCTCCACCATGCAGAGACGAAAAGGCGTCGCGCGTTGCAAAGATTCCAACGCCCATAGCAATCGCCTGTCCTACTCCCATCAGCACGACAAGAGCCGCGTCGCGTCTGCGGCTCTTGTTGAGGATGAGTGGAACTTTGCTCATGCTGCATCCAATTCATAGACCAGGCGCGCGCGGATCGCAGGTGCTGTAGCTTTGCGAGCGACATCGGCATCAAGCAATTGGTTGCGTGTAAGATGGGTGATGCCCGTTTGAGCTTCGGCCTCCAATGTGGCCAGAGGTGAACATGTGACCATCCCCGACACCGCGAAGGGTTCAAGATCCAGTTTGCGCAAGAATTCGACGCCCCCCACCGAACTCAGTGCATCTGGTGCCGCAAACATGATGCCGTCCAACCGCTCTCGGATCGCGGAGCCTTTCAAGATGGCCGCCGTCTCGTCCTGGAATACACCATCGGCAAATTCGACAACGGCGATATCGGCGCCGTTCGCTGCGGCGGTTCCGACTAGGGTCTCAAATCCCCCCTCAATGCGATCCATAGGCATACGGTAGGTCGTCGGCATGCCGGCATCGGTGAAGTCGAGGGCGGAAATACCAGCATCTTCAAGCGCATTGAAGTCGCC
>JBPCWB010000765.1:0-29896 GCA_051009955.1 Hyphomicrobiaceae bacterium
CGCCGGCATTGCGGTCGGCGCGCGCCATTAGAGCCTGGCTGCCGCCAAGCCCTTCCGCCCACTTCAGGGTGTCCAGATAATCTTCGACGCACAGCATCGAGGGCGTGTTGATCGTCTCGCCACGGAAAACACCATCAATCAGCTTGCCGCCCTTGGTCAGGCGGAAGATCTTGGGCAAGGGGCGCTCCGGCACGTACGTTTCCAATCGCTCAATAGCACGCGGAGACAGAATGAGCATGCCGTGAGCTGCTTCACCGCCCATAACCTTTTGCCAGGAGAACGTCAGAACATCCACCTTTGGCCAATCAATCGGTTGCGCGAACGCCGCCGAAGTTGCATCAGCAAAAGTCAGTCCTGCGCGATTGGACGGGATCCAGTCATAATTTGGAATTCGCACGCCAGATGTCGTGCCGTTCGATGTGAAGAGCACATCGTTGTCAAAATTGACCTGCCCCAGATCCGGCAGTGATCCGTACTCGGACGTCAGTTCGCGCCGGTCGTCGAGCTGCAGTTGCTTGACGACGTCATTGAGCCAGCCGGCGCCAAAACTTTCCCAGGCCAGGACGTCGACCCCACGCCGGCCCAGCATCGTCCACATTGCCATTTCGAAGGCACCGGTATCCGACGCCGGCACGATTCCGCAAACATAATCCTCGGGAACGGAGAGCAAAGCCCGAGTCATATCCACGGCGCGCTTGAGACGTGCTTTGCCTTCACGCGATCGATGCGAGCGGCCCAAGTATGCGTCTTTAAGGATTCCGGGAGTCCATCCGGGCCGCTTGGCGCATGGGCCGGACGAAAAGTGCGGATTGGCCGGCCGCACGACCGGTTTGACCAAGTCTGTCATCAATCTATCCTTCCAGATAGCTGCCCTTCGTTGGGGAAGGGTGTCCCGCGCTCGATATGGCGGATAAGACCGGCCGCGTCAATTAGTATATCGGCTAGCCATGATCTGGTAGCGATCGTCCAGCGGCGCCACGCCGACGGCCTGGCAACATGCGCGTACAACAATGCATTCCGCAATCACACTGCACCGTCGAGACGGCGGCTTTTGAGCCACAACATGCGGTGATCGTTGGTCTTCCGCCCAGATTCGGGGAGGCAGGACATTGCCGCCGCGATCTGAATCAGATTGATCAAACGATGTACAAAACACGGAAATCGGAGGAGCAAACTTGATGCAGTCCGAACCACAGAGACTGAATAGTTTGCGGTTACTCGTCGCGCGTGTACGAGACAAACGGTTGGAGCGCCTGATGGAGCGCGTTCGCCGGCAAAGGGATCGCTGTCAAACGCGCAGTCGTGAGCGCATGTTCGCCGCGGCGCGACGCTTGGCGCGCGCCCAGCAGCACACTCAATCCGCTGCCTGACGACCTGGCTCAATGTCTTTGAACAGTCTGGCCGGCCATCCACCTGGTCGGCCAATTCATTTAACGGCTCCTGCGGCAACGACGGCCGTCACCAGTCACACTCAACACTGGCCCGAGGCATTGCACCTGGGATACGCTCTCTGGCAATCCCGCTTGCAGTTCCGGAGCTATTGCCAGTGTCAAATTCCCAGAAACGTGGCGCCGATTGGTTGGTCCAAGGGCTCGCCAATGCTGGTGTCGAAACCGTGTTCTCATTGTCCGGCAACCAGATCATGCCGGTCTATGACGCATTGGTCGGCAGCGGTATCCGGATCATTCACACGCGTCATGAAGCGTCTGCCGTTTACATGGCTGAGGCTGCTGCTCAGCTGACCGGCGGCGTCGGGATTGCCCTGTTGACGGCCGGCCCGGGGTTCGCAAACGGCCTCTCTGCCATTTATTCCGCACGCGAGTCGGAGTCTCCCATAGTCGTCCTGAGCGGCGATTCACCTGTCGCACAAGACGGTCAGGGGGCATTTCAGGAACTTGACCAATGCGCCGTCGCCCGTCCGATGGTGAAGGCCTCCCATCGCGCCGATAACGCGGGTCGGTTGGGCCACGATCTCATGGCCGCAATTGCATTGGCGAAGAACGGACGACCGGGCCCAGTGCACCTGGCGCTCCCGGATGACATCCTTCGTGAGATCTGCGCCGAAGCCGCGAGCGCCATCGGCCCCATTTCTGTTCCGCCTGCAGCTGCCATTGACAGTCAGGTCTATCGAGACATCGCCGCAAGTCTGCACGGTGCTGCGCGCCCGATGATTCTGGCCGGCCCTGCGTTTTGTCGCCCGCACTGGAAGACGGCTCTGTCCACGGTTAGTCGGCAGCAAAACGTTCCTGTTGTCCCGTTTGAGAGTCCGCGCGGGCTGCGTGCGCCGCGTCTCGGTGCTTTTGCGGACGTCCTCAAGCAGTCGGACCTGATCGTGACGCTCGGCAAACCATTGAATTTCATGCTGGGCTTTGCAAGCACCGGGGCGTTGGACTCCAATTGCCGGATTATCCAGATCGAGGCCGATCAGCATGTCTTGCAGCGCGACCGCGACAATCACCCCAACCGAATCGTCCAGCAGGTTCACGCCGACCCTGCCGAGTTTATCACCAGCCTCGCCGAGGGGCCTAGTTTCGACGAGACAAACGGCGCCTGGCACAGTGCTGTCAAAGAGGCCGTCGCCTACCGACCGGCGGACTGGCAGACCCGTCCGGCGCAATCAGGCCCGATAGGTTCGATCGCCTTTGCCAGTGCAATTCATCCGACAATCCTCGCCCATCCGGATGCGGCACTGATCATCGACGGCGGCGAAATTGGGCAGTGGTCGCAAGCCATCCTGGATTCACGTAACGCCATGATCAACGGACCATCCGGCGCCATTGGGGCCAGCATCCCCTATGCCCTCGCCGCCAAGGCTGTACGTGCCGACCAACCCGTCATCACCATCCTGGGTGATGGAACAGCCGGTTTCTATCTCGCTGAATTTGAGACGGCGGTTCGCGAGGATCTGCCGTTCGTGGCCATCATCGGCAATGATGCCAAATGGAATGCCGAGCACCAGATTCAATTGCGTGACTATGGCGCCGATCGCGCCCATGGCTGCACGTTGACCCCGGCGCGATATGATCAGGTCGTCGCTGACTTGGGCGGACACGGGGAACTGGTTACGGAACTTGATGCCATACCTTCGGCGATCGAGCGGGCGCTGGCAGCCAACAAGCCTGCGTGTCTCAACGTCATGATCGACGGACAAGCCGCTCCGACCATATCCATGAAGGCGAACTAGTGTTCGTCACGCTTATCTCGAGCTGATCACTCACTTGCCCGACTATCGAACGGCACGATCTTACGGTCGGTCTTGGGGCGATCGGAAGCAGTTTGGTTGGCAGCCATGCCGCCCTTGGCGATCCCACACCAAACGACAAAGGGAGCGCGATGCGCTCCCCGATTGGGCTCTGGTCCTGACTTTTCGGCGGCCAAGCGCGTCAGTTGATGTCGTAGCGGACACCAAAGCGGAATTCGTGCGCGAGGAGATCATCAGCAGTGATGCCGGCGCGAACATTGCCGCCCGAGCCGTCGGCAATCAACCCGGTCTGGGCCTCGCCGAGATAGAGGAAGCGATAACCCAGATCGATATTCGTGCGACTGCCGGCCTTGAGGCCGACACCGGCCATGACGGCGGCGGCGAAATCCCAATTGCTGTCGCCCTGGATCCTTGCGCTGGCATTGGCTTCAGTGCTGGTTTCGTTGTATACGACGCCCAGACCGACCCCAAGATAAGGGTTGACCGTGCTGCGGCGGTTGAAGTCGTAATAGAGGTTGGCCAGCAGCAGATGACTCGATAGGCCGAATTCGCGAAGGCCGTCGCAACAAGTCCCGACGGCGGTGCCGCTGACATCGCTTTCAAACCGGTAGTCGTAAGTCAGATCACCGCGAATGTTTGCCGTAAAGTAGCGGCCAAATCCAACGCCCAGAGACCATGTGCCGTCCCAGGAGTTGTCCGCAAGATCGAAACTCCCGGTCTCTACGAGGTCCGGATCGCCGTTCAGACCGTAAGCCACATCGAGACGAGCGTACCATGACGGTTGAGTTGTGATCGCTGGCCGGTAACCGCCATCCTTCACACTGCCGCGGTTCCACAAACCTCCGGCCTGTGCCGCCATCGTGCTGAAGAACAGCAGCATCGCGCTCAACAATAAAGACCCGCGCATGAACGTCATGACCATCCCCTTCGAATTCCAGCAGGCAGGCGTTGCCGCCCCAAGCGGCATCGATCGCTCAAACGAACGATGTTTGAGCGGTGTCCCGATTTGAAACTATCGTTCAGAACTCTTAAAGGAGGCTTAATTCAAGCATTGAGGACTAGTTCAGGCGGTCAGCTCACCATCAGCCCGCAGCATTCTGATGGAATCGCGCAATGCTTTTGCGGTGTAGTCCAGGTCAGCCTCCGAATGGGTCGCCGAGAGCGAGCCACCGGGCTTGGCGGCAATGTCGACGCCGTGCACGAGTAGCGCCAGACGTAGTTTTTCCGCCAGTGGGCTTTTGGTCATCAGTGCGTCGTGGCCGATCGCGTTGGCATCGAAGCACAACGGATCGAGCGCATGACCTTGCGGATTGAGATAGAGATAGAAGCCGGAGAACTGACCGTAGCAGGCCCAGGGAACACTTTCCGATGCCAACACCTCATTGAGAAGGCTGCGTAGCCTGTCACCACTGGCGCTGGCCTGCGCGCAGGCTTCACCGTCACGGATGATCTCCAACGCGGCAATCCCTGCCGCAGCCGACAGGGGATTGGCGTTGTAGGTTCCCTGGTGGCCGATTTTCTCGAATCCCTTTTCGGCGGCGACATCGAAATCCAACAACTCGAGAATATCAGCCCGTCCGCACACTGCGCCGCCGGGCAGGCCGCCGGCCAGGATCTTTGCCAGGCTGGTGAGGTCCGGTCGCACGTCATAGTAGGCCTGGGCCCCGCCCGCCGAGATCCGAAAACCAGTGACAACCTCATCGAAGATCAGAACAATGCCGCGCCGCTCGGTCAATTCGCGCAGCTCATGCAGCATTTCGCCGGCAATTGGAATCTGCCCCCAACTTGCGCCCGTCGGCTCCAGAATCACCGCAGCTATGTCCTGATCACCTTCCAGGATCCGCCGCGTCTCGTTCCTGTCGTCAGCCGGCGCCAGGATGGTGTTGGCCGCGATCTCCGCCAACACGCCAGGCGTTGGCGAACCGTCAAAGTGGTTGGAGACGCCGAATGCAGCATGGTCATGCCAACCATGGAAATGGCCCTTGAAGCGGACGATTTTCGAGCGCCCGGTAAACGCTCGCGCGAGCCGTAGTGCCATCAGGTTGGCCTCGGTCCCGGACGACGTGAAGCGCACGGTCTCGGCACTCGGCACCATTTCTTTGACCAGGTTGCCCCAGTCTACTTCCTGTTCATGACAGGCACCGTAATGCGTGCCTTCGGCGGCCTGCGCCTGCACCGCCTGGACGACTTCCGGGCGACCATGACCGAGTAGCAAAGCACCGTGGCCACCATAGTAGTCGACGTACTCATTGCCATCGGCATCCCACTTTCGGGGCCCTTCAGCACGCGTGACATAGATCGGATAGGGCAGCGTCCGGCGCGAGTCGTGCGTGAGGCCGCTTGGGAAAATTCCACGCGCCGTCTGTGCAAGTTCCGCCGAGCGCGGGGTCTTTTCGCGATAGGCCGCAACGATTTGCGAGTTGGTCTTATCTCGATCGGACATTTCCCCTGCTCCCTGTAATGGGGGTACTCGATAACTCCGAAACAAATTAGCACCGAAACTTGCAGCAACTGAAGCAAATAGCCGATCCGGATTGGACAAACCTCTCACAATTGGGCAAACGGTGGCAGCGACGCCAACCTTCCGCCGCGAGTGATCAATGCCTGGACCAGATACCGATCAAATCCGCCATCGTTATCCGCGTGTGAGCGACCTCGCCAAACGCGCGTACGGGCGCATTCCCTTCTTTGCTTGGGAATACCTGGACAGCGGCACCGGCTATGACGAGGGCGCGCGCCGCAACGTCGAGGCTATGCACGACGTGCGCCTGACTCCGAAATTGCTTCAGGGCAAATTCGAGCCGAATGTCGAGACTGAGCTCTTCGGACAGACTTACGCGGCACCGTTTGGCATTGCACCGGTCGGCCTGACCGGTTTGATGTGGCCGGGTGCCGAATGCATTCTTGCGCGCACGGCTGCCAGCGTCCGCATCCCCTATTCCCTCAGCACCGTTGCGACAGAGGCGCCGGAAACCATTGGCCCTCTCGCCGACGGCATGGGCTGGTTCCAGCTTTATCCGCCGCGCAGCGCCAATATCCGGCAAGATCTCTTGAGCCGTGCGCGTGAAGCCGGCTTCACAACGTTGCTGGTCACGGCTGACGTGCCGACCGGCAGTACGCGCGAACGCCAGCGCCGGGCCGGTGTCGCGGTTCCGCCGCGGATCACGCCAATGATGATCTACCGTTGCGTCATCAGACCTGAATGGAGCCTCGCCACGCTGCGCCACGGAACGCCGCGGTTTCGGGGCGTTGAGAAGTACGTTTCGGCCAAGGACCTGCAGAATATGACGGCGTTTATCGGCCAGGGCCTCGGTGGTACGCTCGATTGGGACTATCTGCGCGATGTCCGCCGCGAATGGGATGGACCGATCGTCGTGAAAGGCCTTCTTGATCTGGGTGATGTCCAACGCGCGCTCGACGAAGGCGTCGACGGTATCGGCGTGTCCAATCATGGTGCACGTCAAACCGACGCCGCGCCGCCACCGATTGCTGTTCTACCGCGCGTGAAAGAAGCAGTGGGCGACCGCGCCAAGATCATCTTCGATAGCGGCATTCGCAGCGGCCTGGATATCGCCAGGGCGCTTGCGCTCGGTGCCGACTTCGTGCTCGCAGGACGCGCCTTCATGTACGGTGTGGCAGCCCTCGGCCACAGAGGCGGGGATCACGTTGCCCATATGTTGAAGGACGATCTGATCAATAACATGTCTCAGCTCGGGTGTGCCCAGATTTCCGACCTGCCGGACCGATTGGCCGGTCATCGGCGCGATTGAGAGACGCTGGTGCGGGCGGTGACAGGTCCATAGATCTGTCACCGACTTTGAATAGTCTCGACTTTCATTGGCCGGGACTTCGCGCAATTTGCCGATCGCCCCCCTGATAATGAGGCGCGGGTCTGACTACGGCATCGCCCGCGCCTGGAATTGTCGCCGCAGTGCGCTACTATCAGATACCCTGATCGTGTGCGAGGAGACTCACCAGATGACTCGGGAAAGCATTGGTGCCGTCGATGACTTTGTCGAAGGCGAGAAGAAACTCTTCACGGTCGGCGGAGTTGAGATCGGCGTGTTCCGCTTGGACGGTGCTTTTTTTGCCTGGAAGAATGTCTGTCCGCATCAGGGCGGCCCGGTCTGCCAGGGTCGCATTTTCAAACGTGTTGTCGATGACATTGATGATCACAAGCAGATTCATGGCCGCAGGTACCACGATCAGGACGTGCACATTGTCTGCCCCTGGCACGGAGCGGAATTCGACATTCGTACAGGCCGCCATGCCGGCTTGCCCGATCTGTCGTTGACGAGAATTCCGATCGACGTGGAACATAGCGAGGTCTACGTGCGTGTCGAATGATACGGACCATAAAACACCGGCCCACGGCACCAACGACCCCTACGGGACGTTCGACGAGATGGCGGACGACATTTGGCGACTGGCGGAACGGGCCGCTGCGTCTGAAGAGGCAGAACGGATTTCGGACGATGCCGTAGCCAAAATCATGACCGCCGCCATCAAATTGTATGCCATGAAATGCGATGGCGGAGCGCGCACGTTTCGGCCAGTGCTCGGTGACTACGACGAAGTTGTCACACCCAGTGAAGCGCTCACCGCGACAACCGAAGTCCTGCGCGCGTTGCGCCTTGGCCCGATGGAGTTTGGTCTCTGGGCGCGGCGCCGGCCGGAAGACTATCATCTGCAGCAGGGCACGCCGCCTGCTGGCCAAGCCCCCCCTTCAGCAAAGGATGAAGACCGATGATGGACCAACGGAGCGGTCACGTCAGCGCACCGCCATTGCAGGATATCGATACATATACAGACACGCGTGAGTATCTCCGTCACGCACGCGAAGATGCAGACGCCAAGGGCTACTCCGACTGGACCATTGTCGACGTCGATGCCCACCATGTCGAATCGATCGCTTGGAAAGAAATCGTCCAGTACATTGATGATCCGGTGCTGCGTGACCAAGCCGAGCGCTACCATACCGAACGCGTCGGATCACCGCCCTATGGCCTCGTTGGGGACTTCGGCTTGCGCTACCAAGATGTCGGCGGGCGCATTCCTCACCAGTCGGACCAACGTGAGAACCGCGACGATTCTCCGGACATGCATCGCGACATCGTCCTGACCCGAAGAGCGATGGAGGGTCTCGCATGCGCCTACATGGTGGTATTTCCAACTTCGATGCTGTTCCTGGGCATGCATCCACAGCCGCAAATGGAGGTCGCCCTCGGTCGCGCCTACAATCGTTGGGTCAACGATCAATTGCTGCAGGGCGACAACGGGATCATTGCGCTCTCCTACTTGCCGTTCAACACGCCCGACGAAGCCTGCAAGGTCGTTGAGGAAACCGCCGGCAACGACAAGGTGGTCGGATTTACGGTGACATCGACACGCTACAAGCCGGTTCACGCCAACGAGTACATGCGGCTCTATTCTCTGATCGAGGAAACCGGCAAACCGATTTGCTTCCACGCTGGATATCACTGGCAGGATCCGTCATTAGCGACAATCCCGACATTCCTCGGCATGCACGCGCTGGGTTTCGTCTGGTGCAATATGGTGCATATGACCAATTGGATCCTGCAGGGTATCCCTGAGCGCTTCCCGAAACTGAAGTCGCTCTGGGTCGAGAGCGGCCTGGCCTGGCTGCCGTTCCTGATGCAGCGCCTGGATGACCAGTTTTTGATGCGCCAGTCCGAAGCGCCGGCGCTGAAAATGCCCCCGAGCGAATATATGCGGCGTAATTGCTGGTACTCCAGTCAACCGATGGAGAAAAGTAATCTGAAAGCGCTGGAAGTAACGTTCGAGATGATCCGCGCGGAATCGCAGCTGATCTGGTCATCGGACTGGCCGCACTTCGATTTCGACACACCGGGCGTCATCTACGATCTGCCATTCCTGAACGAAGACCAAAAGCGCAACATTCTCGGCCGCAATGCTCAAGCGCTTTTCAATCTTCCCGACCGACCCGCAATGCGCGCCTGAAACGCGTCCGCGACAAGCCCCAACAGAAAACCGGGCGGTAACAACCGCCCGGCAAACCTCGGTACGTCCCCCAAACCGAGCGTTTAACGCGGAGTGTTTAAGACTGCTTCTTAATGCACTGTTGGGTCGTCTTGTCCCACTCCATACCCACGTCGCACTTCTTCTGGTCTGCAGCAAAGACCGGCGAGAGTGCGCCGAGTGCCAAGCCAACGACGGCTGCTGTCGTAATAATGGCTTTCATTGTGTCTCTCCATTTCCTGTTAGCGGGGTCGCCCCCTGGGAAATGGATGTGCCAGGGAATTCGGGCTCAGTTGCGATAACTTCCCGACTATTTCTTGTTAACTATTTGATTTTGCTTATGTTTTTTCGATTAATTAGGCATAATGCAAATTGCGCGCTGAAAATTTCATTTGCTCTGACCACAGCAAAGGATCCGGCGATCTTTAGGGTTTGGGAAGGCCGTTGAGCTTGGTCAGATTGGCAGCATGCAGCTCCGCCTCGGTCGCGCCGCGATCATAGGCGGGCGAGACGATCAACTCGGCGTCGGTGACGTCGATCTGAATGAACGCAGACATGTTTTGAATGTAATCGGACCAGACAGCTTCGAAAGCATCCAGGAGCGGACCTTTGGCAGCGTCCTTTTCGATCTTGGTCGCCCGCCCCTTCACGCGCACGCACTTGCGCGCCAGCACGTCAATAAAACAGACTTCGATGGCGGGACGCTCCTGCAAGTTAGCAAGTGTCCCGGGCGAACGAATATCACCGTAGGCAATCGTACGATCGTCTATAACGACAAAGGTCGCCTTCGGCGATACAGCCGGTGTTCCGTCGGCGTTGATCGTCGCAACCATACCAGCCGTGTGTGTGCGCACGAGTCGCTGCATGTTTTGCGTCAGCATTCTCAATCCTTCCATCGCGTCACATCGTTCCAGCCAACACCATAGCCCAAGTCCGCGCCTTCAACTATGATCCGCCGCAATATCAATAGGGAGACCCGAGCATGGTGCTGAAGCGTATGGCCCTGGAGATCGGAATGGGCACGGACATTCGCGGCGCCGACAGTACCAAGGCGGCGCAACGAGCGCTGCGCGACGCACTGTGGCGCAATACATTGAGCATCGCCCAAGTCTGCGGCAAGTATCGCGAAGACATGGATATCGCGGTGCACATCGGCGTGCCGCGGCCGGAAACGGTGCGCCACGATGACGTGCTGTCAGTTCTGCCCTACGGTCAAGCCACGTTGCAAGTTGTCGATGGCGGCTTGGAGATTCCTACCGATGACGGCTCTGACTCGACACTGATCGCCCATGCGGCAGCGGTCGTTAGTCTCGATCTCGATTGAGTGAGAGGAATTGTTTCATGGCACAACAACGCGCCATTCTGGAGATGGGTGCGGGCACCGCACTGCACGGTGGTGATTATACCAAGGCGGCCGTCCGCGCCGTCGACGACGCCATTCACCACAGTTCGTTGACGTTTCTGCGCTCCCTCGACATCAAGCCGGCTGACATGCAGGTCACAGTCACAATCGGCGTCCAAAAGCCCGACCGGGTTGACGCAGATGCCGTCAAGGCTAAGTTGCCGCACGGCCGGGTCACGGTGCACGTCGTCAAAGGGGGGCTTGATGTGCCCGACCCCGAAGTCAATGATCTGACGGTCATTGCAAGTGCGGCCGTCGCGGTCCATATCGATGTCTAACCGAAGCCGAATCGCGATCATCAGATGTTCACGACTATCGATAAATTCCTAGGCGAGCTGTTCGACAACAAGCCCGCCCAACTGACAGACGAAGCCGAGGAGCGCGTTGCCTGTGCCGCCCTTCTGGTCCACTGTGCCAATGCGGACGGCATCCGATCCGACGAAGAGGACAACAGACTGAAAGCCATTCTCACGGATCACTTCAAGCTCTCTTCCAGCGAAATCGGACAGATCATCACTGCGGCGGAAGCGCAAGAACGCGATGCCGTCGATCTCCACCGTTTCACCCGCATCCTGCATCAGCGCCTTGATCGAGACGGACGGCAGCGCATGGTGAAGTGGCTGTGGGAAATCGCCCAAGCCGATGGCACGATCGATCGAGATGAGCGCAATACGGTCGCTCTGGCGGCGCAGTTGCTTGACGTCGAGGTGCGTGACAGCGTTGCACTCAGGCAGGCCGCGGAACGTCAATCAGACACGGACGACACCTAAACGGGCGGCTACACCTCATCACGTCTTGACGTTTGATAACCTGCTGTGCTCGCGGCGACACAATCAGGCCGCCGGCTCGGCAACGCGCGCCGCGGCATATCGTTCGAGCGCTTCGATACGATCAGGCATCGGCGGATGCGTCGACAGCAGTCCGCCCATCCGCGACTTCACCGGGTTGTCGATAAAGAACGCCTCCATCCGTGATGGCACGTCGATCTCCGAGCGCGTCGAGATCTTTCGCAAGGCACTGATCAGTGCTTCCGGATTTTTCGTCAATTCGACGGCGCCGGCATCGGCGAGATACTCCCGCGTGCGCGACATGGCGAGACGGATCAAGGTCGAGATGCCCCAGCTGATAAGGATAACTGCAACAGCAAAGAGAATTGCAATGATTGCACCGGCGGCGCCGTTCTTGCCGTCGCCGGACGGCGCACTCGTGCGACGGCGCGAGTCTTCCTGGCGGTGCTCGATCGTGTCGGGCTCATGCCAACCGTCGGCACCACGCCACTCGTCACGTCGCGGCGGCTTGCCGACCGGCGACAGCCCGTAGGGGAAGTCCCAGCCCCGGATGAGAAGATCGCCGATGAATGCGAAAACACCGACGAAGATGGCTGCAACTACCATCAGTTGTGTATCGCGGTTTCTGATGTGCGTGAGTTCATGTGCCAGAACCGCTTCCAGTTCGGCGGGCTCCAATTGCTCGATCAGACCGCGCGTCACCGTCACGGTATAACTGCGATCGGATATACCAGAGGCGAAGGCGTTGAGCGCAGCTGTATCCATGATCTGCAGTCTGGGCGTCGGCAGACCACGTGAGATGCAAAGTGTTTCCAGGGTGTCGTAGAGACGAGGCTGTTCAGCGCGAGTCACACCGTGAGCACCAACGGCTGTATTGATCATGCGCTGATGAAAGGTATAGGCGATCGCGAACCATCCGACTGCCAGTGCAAGACTCAACGGCCAAGTGCGCAGGAAGCGCACCGCGGCACGATCGATGATCGCATAGAATGAACCTCCGCCCAGCGCCTCGAAAATGATCAGCAATGAAAACACCAATACGTGCAGCATCGCGATGAAGCCGACCAGCAAGCATACGGTCCGGAGCCGGTTGGCCTGGATGTGCGAGTAGAGCCCGTATGCCTGGAACATGGTGATGGAGCGCGTGGACGCCGGTTAGAACTTCACTTCCGGCGCGCGCGAGACGACGTCACGCTCTTCCTCTGCGATGGCGTAGAAGTCCTGGTGCTTGAAGCCCAGCGAGTTGGCGACGAGGACGGCCGGAAATGTCTGCCGGATTGTGTTGTATTCGGCCGCGGCGTTGTTGAAGAAGCGGCGCGCCGCGGCGATCTTGTTCTCGATCCCCGACAGTGCCGTTTGAAGCTGACGGAAATTCTCATTGGCTTTGATCTCAGGATAATTCTCGACCAACAGCATAAGACGGCTGATCGCGCCAGTGAGCCTGCCCTCGGCAGCGGACTGCGCGCCCGGCCCCTCAGCCGTCATCGCGGCGGTTCGTGCCTTGATAACCGATTCGAGGGTTTCGCGTTCGTGCTTGGCGTATCCCTTGACCGTCTCAACGAGGTTCGGGATCAATTCATGACGCTGTGTAAGTTGTACATCGATATCTGCAAATGCCTGCGAACAGCGCTGACGCAGCCCGACAAGGCCGTTGTAGACACCGATCAACCATAAGACGATCAATGCGATCCCACCGAGAATGATCAGGCCAACGGTCGAAATACTCATCGGACATTCCGTTTGTTTTGCGCGTCGTGCGTGCTGCAGGTTAGGAGTCGTCGCGGCGACATGATAGCGCCGAAGCCGACAAGGGCAAACATTGCTCTGGAGCAACCTGCCTTGCGTCGGAATCGATTCGATCCCGACACAGAGCAGAATTGCGATCGCGGTTCCAACATAAGGCACGATGATCTAGTGCCTGTACGGCGGCATCGCGCCAAGCCCGCAGGGATCCAATCGGGTCAGTCTCCGTCTTCTTCGAGGAGCTTGTAGACGACCGGGCTATAGAGGTGGCCGTAGCCTTTGTCGATCGCTTTGAGAAGTCTCTGCTCGGCGACTTTTGCCACCGGCGCATCGACACCAACCTTGGCGGCGAGATCCAGGGCGTAGCGCAGATCCTTGAGCGAATACGTCGTCGGAAACTGATCGTCCGGATATTCGCCAGTGGCCATATGTGTACCGTGCTTGCGCATGCAGTAACTGTCGGCCGATCCCTTTGACAGGATTTCAAACACCTGCGCCCTGTCGACGCCTGCGCGCGTTGCAATCGCCATCGCCTCAGCAAGCGCACTGACCGTCTGAAAAATGAGCATGTTGTTCATCAGCTTCAGAACCTGGCCATTACCGACGCCGCCGCAGTGCGATATCTCCTCGCCCATGCATTTGAGAAACGGCGTGATGCGCTCAAAGACCTCCTGGCTGGCACCGACTGTGATGGCGAGCGTGCCGTTCTCGGCCGCCGGAACGCCGCGCGCAACCGGCGCATCGGCAAAGTCGGCACCCTTCTCCGCCAGTGCCGCCGCGACGTCACGATTGACTTCGACGGTTGCGGTCGTCATGTCCACAACCGTTTGTCCGGCCCGCGTATTGATCACAAGTCCGTCGTCACCGAACGCCAGTTCACGAACCTGCGGTTCTCCGGGCACGCAAATGAAGATCATATCGGCGTTCCGCGCGACCTCCGCGATCGAAGTTGCCGCGCGCACGTTGACATCGGCCAGTGCCGCTGCCTTTGCGGGATCGATATCGTAGCCGATGACGGGCTTGCCGGATTTGCGGGCAAGGTTACGGCACATCCGCCCACCCATGACGCCCAGACCGATAAATCCTAATTGTTGTACGTCCGACATGAATGTGGCCTCCGTCGCTTTTCTCAAGATCCGTCGTCTTAGTCGGACGGCAGTGGGAATTCTTCAAGATACGGCATATAGCTATCCTCGACGTCGATGCCCGTCGATGCCAGAACGCGTACGACGCCATTGTAGAATGCAATCGTAATGATCAGGTCCATCAGATGCTCTCGGTCGAGTTCGTTCTCGAGTGCCGCAAACGTCTCTGGTGCCACGGCACCTGCCCGTGTCATCTCGATTGCCGCCGTGAGAACGGTTTTTGCCAGCGGCTCCAGTGATGACGGCTGTCCCTCGGCCTCGGCAATGAGACCGCGAATGTCGTCATCGGAAACACCGAAGTCACGTCCGATCTTGATGTGATGCGAATACTCGTAAGGTGATCGTGTCAGATACCCAACCATGAGGATCGCCAATTCGCGCAAGCGCGGGTCGAGCGCGCTCTCGAAACGAATGAATCGACCAAGGCCCTGGAAGGCGCGGGCGGCGTTGGGGCTATGCGCTAGGATTTTGTAGAGATTGATCTCTCGCGACAGCACATCTTGATTGCTTTCGGCGAGATCAGACTTTTCAAGGTATGGCAGCCGTGCCATCGCGCAGAGTCTCCCAAATTCGATTACTTAGTGTTCCTGGCTTTCCCGTGCCGGCGCCTGCAATGTGACGCCGCCGTCAACGACCAGCGTATGACCGGTGATATAGCGGGCTTGATCGGACAACAGGAAGCGCACTGCAAAACCGATATCCCACCCCGTGCCTTCCTGACCAAGTACCGACGCCTTGCGGCGCTGATCACGTTGGGCCTCCGGCATACCCCGTGAGTACACCATCGGGGTATAGACCGGCCCCGGCGCGACACAGTTGACGCGAATGTTTTCCGGCCCGTGATCCACCGCCATGGCGCGAGTCAGTGCGATGACGGCCCCCTTGGTCGTCGTGTAGGCCGTCAGCCGACGTGGCCGCAGAGCCGAGATCGACGAGATATTGACGATTGCACCGCCGCCGGCTGTTTCGATCATCGCCGGGATAACATGCTTCGATGTAAGAAACATGATCTCGACATTGACTTGCATCATCCGGCGCCAGACGTCCGGGTCTTCCTCGACGACGCTACCCCGGCTCGATATCCCGATGTTGTTGTCAAGGTAGTCAATGCGGCCGAAGCGGCCGACAACGGCATCGACCATATCCCGACAGGCACTTTCCCGGGTGAGATCTGCAGCATGCGCGACGGCCGATCCGCCAGCTGCTGCAATCAAATCGACAGTTGCCTGTGCGCGTTCCAATGCGGCATCGACAACAAAGACGTGTGCGCCGGCCCGCGCCAGCAGTATGGCCGTCGCCCTGCCGTTGCCAATCCCGTCATCAGCGGCACCACCCCCGGCCACAATCGCGACCTTGCCGTCAAACCCCAAATTGTCCGTCGGCCAGTTCTGCTCAGCCACCTGCCACACTCCGATTGTGTCAATCACCTTCAGTAGCCGATCGCGCAGCCATCCTTGCGCGGATCCGAGCCCGCGGTCAGCACACCCTGGTCCCAGTCGACCCAGATCGCCTGCGACCCACCAATCGGCTTTGCCGGCTTCACCAGTTGATGACCAAGCTCCATGAGTCCGCGGTGCACGTCGTCGGAGATCGTCCCTTCCATTTCGACCTTGCCGGAATATGGATCCGGGAAAAACCGCGGTCGATCCTGTGCCTCCTGGATGTCGAGCCCGAAGTCGAACAGGGCCGTCAGAAACTGCATGTGACCAAACGACTGATACTGTCCCCCCATGACGCCATAAGGCATCACCGCCCGGCCATCCTTGACAACCATACCTGGAATAATCGTATGCAGCGGCCGCTTGTTGGGGGCAATGCAGTTCGGATGATCGGGGTCAAGGACAAAACCCTGCCCACGGTTTTGCAGGGCCACGCCGGAGCGCGGCGCCATCTGCACGCTTCCAAAGTTCGCAAACAGCGTATTGATGAAGCTGCAGCAGTTTCGATCCTTATCGACAACCGAGATATAGACGGTGCTTTCGTGCTTCGGTCCAGAGAAGCCTGGCAGCGGATGAAGGGCCTTGGATGGATCAATGGCAGCGCGCAATTCCGATGCGCGTTCTGCCGACAGTAGCCAGTCAACCGGAACGTCGGCCTTGGCAGGGTCGGCGACATAAAGGTTGCGATCCTGATAGGCTAGCCGGCCCGCCTCAATTTCCGCATGCACGCGCGCCAGTGTGATCGGATCGGCGCCCTGGGCCTCGACCTCACTCATGATATTCAGCAACAACAAGGCGATCACGCCCTGGCCGTTTGGCGGGCATTGATAGATGTCGTGGCCGCGAAATCGCGTCGAGATCGGATCGACGTACTCGCCGCGAGCATTCGTAAAGTCCTCCATGGTGTGGAGACCGCCTTTGCTCTGCAGGAATGACACGATGTCCTCGGCCACCTCGCCGGTGTAGAATGCATCGCGCCCGCGCTCTGCAATCAGCAACAGCGTTTCGGCGAGTTGAGGCTGATGATGCATCGACCCGACCGCAGGTGTCTTGCCGTCATTCAGGAAGACCTTGGTCATCGCCGCATCATTCTTGATGAGATCCCTTTGGCTGGCGAAATCGACACTTACGCGCGACGACACCGGATAACCATTACGGGCGTAGCCGATGGCCGGTTGCAGCAGCTCTCCCAACGACATTGTGCCGTGGTCACGGATCAAGATATCCCAGGCATCGATCGCCCCGGGAACCGTCACGGAGTGCGGTGACTGCCGCTCGATCGTGTTGATGCCCTTGTCGGCATACCATGCTGCCGTCGCACCTGACGGTGCCCGCCCGGAACCATTGAAAGCTACGAGTTGATCGCTGCCTTCGGGCGAATAGATGCAGAAGCAATCACCGCCGATTCCGGTTGATTCTGGTTCAACCACGCACTGCACAGCGCACGCCGCAACCGCCGCGTCCATTGCATTTCCACCGCGGCGCAAGACATTGACGGCCGTCTGCGTCGACAGCGGATGCGACGTACTGGCCAAACCCTGCGGCGCATGGACAGGGGATCTGCCAGGTTGTTCTAGATCTCGCATGCTCAGCTTTCTCTACTTCGTATGATGAATGCGCCCAGCACGTTAGCGCACGCGCGCGGTCACACTTTCCGATCCGGAATGGGATTGGCACGTTCTACTAAAGCATGACACAGGATAACCCATTGCGAAAGTTCCGTGCGCTTGCACCTTCACAACACGGATGCCACGATGCAATTCGATTTCTCAATTGAAGCGGGTTAGAGCACATGCCGGTCGAACAACAAACGGCAATACAAAAACGTCTGGCGATAGCGGGCCTCGGCGTCATCGGTCTCAGGGTCGCCCGCTACGTCGATCAAGGCGCGGTACCTGGCTGGTCGTTGAGTGCTGTCGCATCGCGTGATGCGGGCAAGGCCGCTCGGTCTGTCGCCGACTTTGCAGCATCACCCGAAGTGGTCACGCTTGCGAGCATTGCGGACGTCGCCGATGTGGTCGTCGACTGTACGCCGGCGTCGATCTTCCGCGAGGTTGCATCAACGGTGATCGCAAAGGGCAAGGATTTGATGCCGCTCTCGGTCGCCGCCTTGCTGGAAAATATGGATCTCGTGGACAAGGCCCGCGCGAGCGGTTCGCAGATCATTGTTCCCACCGGCGCGATCATCGGCCTGGATACGGTTCGCGCCATGGCCGTTGGCGAAGTCGAAAGCGTCACTCTGGAGACGCGCAAGCCTCCCGGTGGGCTGGCCGGTGCACCGCATCTCGTCAACAACGGTATTTCGGTCGAAGGATTGAGCGAAGCGAAGCTTGTCTTTAAAGGCACCGCCCGTGAGGCAGCCAGAGGTTTTCCTGCCAACGTCAATGTCGCTGCGGCGCTGTCTCTCGCCGGAATAGGTCCTGACCGCACGACGATCGAGGTGTGGGCCGACCCAGCCGTCGACCGCAATATTCAATCCGTCACGATTGTCTCGGATTCTGGCGACGCGAAGATGACAATCCGAAACGTCCCGTCGGTCGAAAATCCAAAAACCGGCCGCATTGTCGCGCAAAGCGTGGTGGCCACACTCAAGCGCATGACCGCTCCGATGGTTGCCGGGAGTTAATCCTCTGTCGGCTCCGCCAGTGCAGAAGCGGTCAACGGTAGAGATCAAGAGGCGATGACACCGGGAGCCGAGCTACCGATCCTTTTTGCGTTCCTCGCTGCTTTTTGCTTTGCACTCGCCGCCCACATCCAGAATCTAGGATCGAGTGCGACAAACTCGAGCCAGGCCATCCTCATCATCGTCATGACGACCGCGGCCCTGCACTGGCTTGCCGCTCCATTTGTCGTCTCCCCGACCTATTGGTTGACCACTGCGACACTGCTGTTCGCCATCACCGGCCTCATTCGGCCGACGCTCTCGATTACTCTCTGGGTGGAAGGGATCAAGCGTCTGGGACCAACGTTGAATGCGGGCTTCTCGGCGAGCGGCCCGGTATTCTCTGCGACCTTTGCAATCCTTCTCATCGGCGAGCCATTGACGCTGCAGATCGCCTTGGGCACGTTGTTTGTGATCTGCGGAATTCTGATCAGCGGCATTCGCCCGAAGGGCATCGCCCACGAATGGCCACTGTGGGCGATGTTCTTGCCTCTCGGTGCTGCAGCGAGCCGGGCACTGTCGCACGCAATCACGAAAATCGGGTTCAGCGAAGTCCCCAGTCCTGTTTTTGTTGGGTTGGTGGCATCAACGGTTGCACTGATGGTGCTTGGAACACGTTTCGTCATGGCCGGTAAGAAATTCGACTGCGAGCGCCGTGAATATCTATGCTTCATCGGCTCGGGACTTGTGACGACCGGCGGCATCTTTTCGCTCAACGTCGCTCTACAGGCCGGCCATATTATCGTCGTTGCACCGATTGTTGCCAGCTCACCCGTCTTTGCATTAGTGCTTGCAATCCTGGTTTTTCGCAAGGAAAGCCCCACTTGGCGTACGTTTGCGACGGTCGCGCTGGTCGTTAGCGGCGTCATTCTCGTGATCTTGGGCAGCAACTCGGGATAAGGCATGACCGTTCTCATTGCCGGCGCCGGCATCGGCGGCTTGAGCCTGGCACTCAGCCTGCATCAGGTCGGGCTGGACTGCATCGTGTTCGAAAGCATCGATCAAATCCGCCCGCTGGGCGTCGGGATCAACATTCTGCCGCATGCAGCCCGAGAATTGAGCGAACTCGATCTCGAACAGGATCTGTCACAAACCGCCATCGAGACTGCGGAGCTGGCCTATTTCTCGAAGCACGGCAAGCTGATTTGGTCGGAACCGAGAGGTCGCCTTGCAGGCTACAATTGGCCACAGTTTTCCGTGCATCGCGGCGCGCTGCAGATGCTGCTTCTGAAAGCCGTCCGTCAAAGGCTCGGTTCGGACGCGGTGCGCATGGGACATCACCTCGTAGCATGGACGGAAACCACTGACCGAGTTCGTGCGACATTTGTCGACCGTGCCAGTCAGCAACGACGCGGCGTCGGCGAAGGTGACGTCCTGATCGCGGCGGATGGCATTCATTCCCAGGCTCGATCAACCCTTTATCCTGACGAAGGCCCGCCGCACTGGAATGGCGCCATCCTGTGGCGCGGTGTGAGTCTGGCGCGGCCATTTCTGACAGGCAGAACGATGGCTCAAATCGGACATCGCCGCCAGAAATTCGTGACCTATCCGATTTCGACGGACACGCCAGATCCCGATACGGCCGTCATTAACTGGATCGCAGAGTTGAAGTTCGAGCCCGATTACCAGTGGCGTCGCGAAGACTGGAACCGACCTGGTCGCTTGAATGATTTCCTGCCGCAGTTCCAGTCCTGGCAATACGATTGGCTCGACATCCCAGCGTTGATCACGTCTGCCGAACAGATTTACGAGTATCCAATGGTCGATCGCGATCCCGTTTCGCGATGGACTCACGGTCGCACGACATTACTTGGCGACGCAGCTCACCCCATGTACCCAATCGGGTCCAACGGCGCCTCACAGGCAATTCTGGATGCTCGCGTGCTCACCCGCGCATTTCAAACCCACGGCGTCACGTCCGATGCACTGAAGGCCTACGAGGCCGAGCGCAGACCCGCGACTGCGAAAATCGTCACCGCAAATCGCGCCACGGGCCCGGACGAGGTGCTTGATCTGGTCGAGCAGCGGGCGCCGGATGGCTTCGACGACATCGAAGCGGTCGCGAGCCGCGACGAGCGCGCCGCCATTGCGGAAAAGTACAAGGCGCTTGCAGGCTTTGACAAAGACAGCCTAAATGCGCGCCCATCCATTGTCGCCCCCTAGGACCGGACTGAAAAATGGTGCAGAAGACAGAAAAAATTGCGGTCATTGGTGCCGGCATTCTTGGCGTGTCCACGGCCGAGTGGTTGCGTCGCGATGGGGCCACCGTCGAATTGATTGACCGCGTCCCCCCCGGCAGTCCGGAGCAAACCAGCTATGGCAACGCCGGTGTTCTTGCCAGTTCGTCGATCATTCCGGTCTCCGTTCCGGGCCTGCTCCGAAAGGTGCCAGGCATGCTGCTCGATCCCGACAGTCCGTTGTTCCTGCGTTGGAGCTATTTGCCGAGACTGTTGCCTTGGCTCACCCGGTTTCTTGCTAACGGCAACGAAACCAAGGTTCGTCAGATTGCGGCAGGTCTCAGCCACATTGTAGGTGACAGTGTCGAACAGCACTTGGCGCTCGTGAAGGGGACGCCGGCCGAATCCTTCATCACGCATGGTCCCTATGCATTTCTGTACCCCAGCCGCGTGGATTTCGAGAAAGACCGTTTTGCTTTCGCTGTTCGCCAGGACCATAATTTCACCTGGGAGGAGAAAACGCGCGAACAGTTGGTCGCCGATGATCCGGATCTCGGCGACAGGTACCAATATGGCGTGTTCATGATCGATCACGGTTGGATTGGCGATCCCGGTGGCTACGTGGCCGCCGTCGCCGACGAGTTCCGCAAGAACGGCGGCACAATCTGGCGCGCTGAGGTACACGACATCCGGCCCGATGACCTGGGCGGCCCGATCAAGGTCGAGGCCGAGGGAGAGACGCGGATCTATGACCGCGTTGTTCTGGCTGCCGGTGTCTGGTCGAAGAAACTGGCCGAACGGCTCGGTCATCGAACACCGATGGAAAGCGAGCGCGGCTATCACATGGTCTTCAAGTCGCCTTCGAAGCAGCCGCCGGTCCCCTATTCACTTGCTGACGCAAAGATGGTGGCGACACCGATGGATGCCGGCGTGCGTTGCGCTGGGTTGGTGGAATTCGGCGGCACGGCCGCAGGCCCCTCACAGGCACCGCTACGTTTGATCGAGAAGCGACTCAAAGCGCTCTATCCGAACCTCACCTGGGAAGGGACGGAGAGTTGGCTGGGCCATCGCCCGGCCCCGGTGGACAGCCTGCCATTCGTCGGAGAGAGTCCAAAGTCAAAGGGCATTTACTTCGCTTTTGGGACACATCACATCGGACTGACCTCTGGCCCCAAGATCGGACGCCTGACGGCCGACCTTGTTGCGGGACGCACACCGAATATCGACATGGCGCCTTATCGCGTCGGGCGCTTTGATTGATCGATTGCCCGCGGGGCCGGATCACACCTTAGAGCAACAGGATCGTCGCCAACCCCAGGAACGCAAAGAAGCCGACAACGTCGGTTATTGTCGTGACAAACGCACTTGATGCCACCGCCGGATCCTGCCCCAGATTCTGCAGCAGAAGGGGTATCAAGATGCCCGCCAATGCTGCTGCAAAGTGGTTGAAGATCATCGCCGCCGCGATCACCAGGCCGAGCTGGCCCGATCCGAACCAGATTATTGTTACAACGGCGAGGATCACCGCAAACACCAGGCCGTTGAGCAATCCGACATAGACTTCGCGAAAGATCACACGTGAGGCATTGACGGCGCTCAGGTCACGAGTCGCGAGTGCGCGGACGGCCACCGTCATGGTCTGCGTACCGGCGTTGCCGCCCATCGACGCGACGATCGGCATAAGCACGGCCAACGCGACCATCTGCTCAATCGATGCATCGAAAAGCTTGATCACGGCCGACGCCAGTATCGCGGTCAGCAGATTCACGAACAGCCAGACAAAGCGGCTCTTCGTTGTATCAATCACGCTGTCCATTACGCTTTCGTCACCGACACCACCAAGCCGACGGATATCTTCATCCGCCTCTTCCTGGATGATCTCGACCACGTCGTCGACGGTGACAACACCGACAAGCCGGTTGTTGGCGTCGACCACCGGTGCGGAGTATAGGTCGTAGCGTTCAAATTGGCGCGCCACTTCCTCTTGATCCGCCAAGGCATCGACCGTGGAGATATCGGTCCGCATGATATGTTCGATTGGAACGTGCCGCTTTGTCCGCAACAGGTGCGA
The DNA here is from genome assembly GCA_051009955.1 of Hyphomicrobiaceae bacterium. Classification (GTDB taxonomy): domain Bacteria; phylum Pseudomonadota; class Alphaproteobacteria; order Rhizobiales; family Hyphomicrobiaceae; genus Tectiglobus. The sequence continues at coordinate 22,630 of JBPCWB010000765.1, forward strand.
CAGGTTCACGGAGCCAACCACGCGAAAGCCGGGATCGACGACATAAATTTCAGAGAATGTCGTCGGCAGATCGTCGGTCTCTCGCATGTAGTCGATCACCTGTCCGACATTCCAGAACGGCGCCACGGACACGAAGGCACCCTGCATGAGGCGACCGGCGGTCTCCTCAGGGTATTCAAGGTTACGTTGCAACGCCGCCCGATCGGGCACGGACAGCTGGTCAAGAACTTCCTTTTGATCCGCCGGCTCAAGACTTCCGAGAACGTAGGCGGCATCATCCGAGTCAAGCTCGGTGACGGCCTGGGCCAAATAGGAATTGGGCAGTTCCTCCGACAGCTGATCGCGTACCGTCTCGTCGAGTTCGGAAAACACGTCGTAGTCGATATCCTCGCCAAGGCACTGAACGAAGGTGGCACGCTCTCCCGCCTCGAGATGTTCAATCAGATCGGCGAGATCGGGGGCCCTCAGATCAGCTGCGAGCGCGCGCAGGCGTGCTTCGTCCAGCGCTCCGATCGCGGCCGAGACGGAGCTTACGAGTTCGGCGTCGACTTCTTGCCGAAACTCCCCTGTGCTCTCGATATTTTGAGAATCCACCATGAACGGCGCCCTAACACACTTGTCGCCCCGCGAACACCGTGCGTCTTCGCCGCCACGCCCGTCGTGCACAGCTGCGTCTGATCCGCGTTCTGTGTTGCCTTGGGAAGGCATTCGCCACTACAACGGCGTCTGATTTGGCCTACATAAGCCAAGGACGCGTCCAGCACCCTATCCGGACGCTTCTCGACAACCGGGGTCCTTCCGACCGGCGGACATCCGCAACGATCAAAGGGACGCGCATGCTGCAAGCCATTGTGGCACTTCCGACCGCCGTAATCGCCTTGTTGGTTGTGCACCAACCGGCCCTGGCCTGCACGGGGAAACTCGGTGTCGGCCGGACGGTGACAATCGATACCGAAGGCGACCCGCTGCACGGCGGACTGCAGTACAAAACGGCAAGTCTGCTGCGCGACGGTGAAGTTGTACTGACCTTTGATGACGGACCGCTGCGCAGCAAGACGCGCCGAGTATTGGCCGCGCTCAAGGATCACTGCACAAAGGGAACCTTCTTTATGGTTGGCCGGATGGCGGTGGCTGACCCCAGCATGGTTCGCGAGGTCGCGTCAGCCGGCCATACGATTGCGAGCCATACGTGGTCGCACAAGAACCTGAAGCACAGAAGTGCTCGCCGCGCGATGGGCGAGATAGAACTCGGCATTAGTGCCATTCAACATGCGCTTGGCAAACCGGTCGCGCCGTTTTTTAGGTTTCCTTACCTATCCGATACGAACGCGATGATTGCCTACAACAAGAACCGCAAAATTGCGATGTTCTCGATCGATATTGATTCCTATGACTATCGTACGCGGAGTGCTGACCGAGTCCATCGCACAATCATGCGCCAACTTGCCAGTCGCAAGAAGGGTATTATCCTCTTTCATGATATTCAGGTTTCGACGGCGCGTGCCATGCAGCGCATTCTCGACTCATTGAAGGCGAAGAAGTTCAAGGTCGTCCATATCAAAGCCAAAACAACCATACCGACCGTATCGATCTATGATGCCCAGGCTGCTGAGCTGCACGCTAAGCGTCGCTACTCGCCATCGATTCGTCCGGTCACCGGAGTAGCACCGTCGAATTTTCAGGAGACATCGTCCACAGCGCTGTCCGACCTGGATCGGCCGAAACGTGTCGTGCCCAAACGGAGGCGGGTCAGGAAAAGAGCCAGCCCCGTCCGAAAGCGTCGCGAGAGTTGGGCCGACACATTTTGGAAGTCTGCCGATTGACGGGGGCCGTCAGGTCGTCCGAAATCTAGGACGGATGCCCACAACTCGCCAAGAAATCGGCATAGCTATTAGGCTAGTCTTGACTGAATCTCTGGCGTGCCGGTCACATTTCACAGCTAATCTGTTAATACTCAAGATGGAGTCTTGCCGATTGCTGCGTTTCGATGGACAGAAGTAGCGGCATTGCGATGTGTGGGGATGGTTCTTTGGGCCGAATTCGGACATATCTCCTACTGCTCACAGCGGCACCGTTGGTCGCTGCGCCGGCCCTCGCCTGCTCACGCGACGACGCCCTGAGGACAAGTCGAATCGTTCAGATTGACGCTTCAGGTGGCCCGATGTTCGGCAGAATCAGTCGGTTTGCACGTGAGCCACGATTTCTGGGACCGAAAGAGGTCGTACTGACATTCGATGACGGACCGTCCCCGGCGATTACGCGGTCAATACTCAAGACCTTGGCATCGTATTGTGCGAAAGCGACGTTTTTCCCGGTCGGGCGCATGGCGGTGGCCTATCCGTCCCTGATGCGCGAGATCTCCAGAGCAGGCCATACAATTGGTGCACATACCTGGACCCATCCAAACAATCTCCGCCGAATCGGACCGACCACACGCGAGTTCCAGATCGAAAAAGGGTTTGCGGCCATTGCCAAGGCGACGAATGCCGCTATCTCACCGTTCTTCCGATTTCCGGGTCTGAATGACGACAAGCATGCGCTGGCCTATCTGCAGGCGCGCGGTGTCGCGACATTTTCAGTCGACGTCGTCACGGACGACAGCTTCATTTCAGATGCCAAGGAGCTCGAAAACATCACGCTCAAACGCATATTTGAGCACCAGGGCGGGATTGTACTGTTTCATGATATCAAGCCGGCCACCGCCGAGGCTCTGCCGCATATTCTCTCCGGCCTGGCGTCCAAGGGATATTCGATCGTCCATATGACATCGAAATTTTCATTCACGCCGCTGGATCGCTTTGCAAAAGAAATGAGCCAGCGCCTGGCCAACGCCGAGGAACCCGTCGCCAAGGTGTCGCTGGCCGGGCTTCAGAGAACGCTGCGCCCCTCCAATTCACCACCGCCGGTGCCACCGCCGGTGACGCTGCTCTCGCCGGAACGCCGCAAGATCGAACTGGCGACTGCACGAGCCCAGCGTATTCGATCGCTCGTTCGCTCGTTCAAAGGAAGTGGCTGGTCGCGCATCGTGGAACAGAAACCGGACGAGACGGTTACGGCGCAATAGCCACCGTTCATCCTGGTTCTTCTGTTAGCCTCACACTATATTGAACAGATCGTCACTGAAGCGGGTCACAACGCTGTCCCGCACGTAGTGCAAGTGCGGTCACACGCAACTAATCCGTAATTATGGGATGGAGACACAGTTATGACGGATGATCACAATCAACTATCTCGGCGCAAACTTCTGCTTGGAACGGCAGGGCTTGTCGCTGGTACTTCCGCGTTGCACGTTGTTGAAACAGGGCCGGCGGCCGCCAAGGCTCCGATGAGTGGTGCCGGAATGACGGCATACCGACGCGTCAAGCTCGGCAATTTCGAGGTCACAACTGTCTTCGACGGCTTTGTCAACTTGCCCAAGGTGCATCCGATCTTTGGTCAGAACCAATCCGCCGAGACTGTTGCGGACTACATGCAGCAGAACCATCTGCCGGGCAAAGCGATGCAGATTGGGTTTACACCTGTTGTAGTGAACACCGGGAACGAGCTCGTTTTGTTCGACAGCGGCAACGGTCTGGGCAGAGGCGACACGCGCGGCCACCTGGCCAAGTCTTTGGCTGCGGCCGGGTTCACGCCGGAGCAGATCGATATCGTCGTCATCACGCATTATCACCCGGACCACATCGGCGGACTGATGGGTGCTTCGAAGCCGACATTTCCCAATGCCCGTTATGTGACTGGTGAAGGCGAGAATAATTTCTGGACCTCGAAAACTGTCACGGAGAGCACCGACAAGCAGATGATGGGCCGCTCCAAGCTAGTACAGTCTCAAGTTGTGCCCGTGGCCGCCAAGACGAGTTTCATCAAAGGTGGACAGGACGTCGTCACCGGGATTACGGCGATCGATGCGTTTGGCCATACGCCAGGGCACATGGCTTTCAATATCGAAAGCAATGGCAAGCGCCTATTGCTTTGGGGTGATGCCTGCAACCACTATGTGGCGTCGCTCCAAAAGCCGGAATGGCACGTCGTGTTCGACATGGACAAGGACGCCGCCGTGGCATCGCGCAAGAAGATCCTCGACATGGCCGCTGCGGACAAGGTTCCTGCCACCGGTTACCACATGCCGTTTCCTGCCATTGGCTACGTCGAGCAGGTCGGCGACGCTCATCGCTGGGTGCCTCTGACTTACCAACTTGACATCTGACGGTGATCGCTTGTCTTTCGATAGTTGACGAGTCGTAACTCACCGAAAGCGGCCCGGATCACCACAGTGATCCGGGCCGTTACTATTTGTGGTCCCGAGATGTGCGGCGGCCCGCAGCGGCATCTCCTGCAACGCTCAACTTGCTCAGCCGCGGTTGAACACCAGGGTCAGGCCGACCAATGCACTATTCAGAAACTGGATTTCAATGACATGGCGCGCGCCGCGCACCAGTACGGTCATGTTTGCCTGAATTTCCTGACCGGTCACGAAAACGCGGAATCCGTGCGGTAGAATCTTGCCGTCAAGCTGACCACTGATCTTATGTGTGCGCTCTGCCCAAGTGCCCGACAACAGATCGCCGTCGCCCAGTATTTTGCTTTCGATTTCGACCTTGCCGCTGGCGCTCGCGCAGCGTACGAGCTGGCGCAACACGTTGCTGTCATTTAGCAACTTGTATGTCGCACGGCACTTGACGGCCTCAGTCTTACCGTTCTCAAAGCCCAGTCGGCCCTCGCCTTTCCACCACCCGAGCAACGGATCGAAGGGTTTCGCGGCAGCGGGAGCCGCATCGACAGCATTCGGCGTACTGCCCAAGGCCAAGCCAAATAACGTCATGAGAACAAATGCGAAAATAGTCCTTGGCATTGCTCCCTCCAGCGCTTGCAAAGATGCTCAAGAGTCAAATCGAGTTAAGTAATACTGGCGGACGGGCCGATGCGTAAGACTAATGCCAACAACCGTCATTTTCCTGAGCGATCTGTGGCGTCGCAGCCATAGAGATGTCTCTAGACGTTTGCCAGCGCCTGCACCCGCGCAAGCAAGCGCTTGGCATTGGCGTAGATCGGCACCTCGACGATCGAGCCGCCGACCTCCACGCGCGCGTCCCCACGGCCTTGAGCGGCTTCAAATGCGGCCACGATCTGCTCGGCGAGAGCAATGTCGGACTTCGATGGTGTCAGCAGGTCGTTGATGACACGGGCATGATCGAAGTGGACCGCGCTTTTGGCCTTGAAACCGAGTCGGGAGGCAACACGGGTTTCCTCGGCCAGAGAGCCGACATCGATCCATGTATGCGGGAAATCGATGGCCATCACATTGGCCGCAACACATTCCATCAGGAAGCGCTGACGACAATGCATCAGCTCAATACCGTCGCGACCGCGTTCGGCGCCAAGGTCGGCCGCCAGGTCTTCAGAGGCCAGAAGACATGCTTTGACTCTGGGGCTGGCCGAGGCGATTGCATATGTCTGCATCACACCGCGGGCCAGTTCTATGTTCGGCAAGAGTTCGGTAACTCCGGGCGCCAGGCCGAATTGCTGCTCGAGCGACGTCACGGCTCGATCGAGTTCGACAACATGCTCCGGCTCGGAGACCTTCGGCAGTGCGACCACGTCTGGTGCGCCTTTCATCACTGCCGCAAGGTCCTCTAGCCCACCCAGCGACAATGGATTGACGCGGACGCCGACGACAGCGTCGCCGCGCCGCCATTGCGGATAGATGACGGCTGCCAATTGATGCGCTTCGGGGCGCCGCTCCGGCGGCGTAAAGTCCTCAAGTTCCTGAATTAATACGTCCGCACCGCTCCTTGGTGCCGCTTCCAGAGTGTATTCTTCCGCGCCATTCAAAAAAAGCCAGGAACGGCAGAACTGCGTTGGTCGGCGTGCGCGCATGTGACTTGACCTCATAGCATCTTGCAAACTGCGTTCTTCACCACGGACTCACCGAATTGTCATGTCAGGCGTACCCAGTTGTGGCAAGACGACGGGCCATATACCGTTTACCTCACGCGTGCACCGGTCGCATCGCGATCGTTCGCAACTCAGACAAGCGCTTGGCCGCCCATCATACGGCCCAACACGGAGCTGAACTGGATGTTCCACTCGTTCTTCCCGAACCCCCGTCTATTCTTTGGCTCATTCATCGTCTGGGCAAGCTTTTGCGTCGTCTTCTGGTTTGCCGGAGGTCGTGACCTGGTGGATTGGCTGAGCTTCGGAGGTCTGTTTGGATACGGGCCCCCCGAACCGTTGGCCGCCGATGCAGACGAAGTTGCCAAGGCCGCGTTTGCCACAGCGCAGAAGGATGCCGTTCAGTTCTGGTTCTATGAGTATCTTGTTTTTTGCTACGTCGTCTTCACCGGCTTCTGGATGTGGTTCTCACCCCATCCCTGGAATCGATGGTCCGTCGCGGGTAGCGCAGTCATCGTCTTCGTAACCTGGTACCAGGTCCAAGTGGACGTCATGATCAACGAATGGTTCGGCCGCTTTTACAATACCATCCAGAAGGCACTGACCAAGCCGAACAATATCGAACTCCAGGAATTCACCGGCCACCTTTGGACGTTCTTCGCTATTGCCACGATCTACGTAATCGTCGCCGCGCTGAACCAGTTTTTCGTCAGCCATTACGTGTTCCGCTGGCGCACGGCGATGAACGACTTCTACATGGAGCGCTGGGATCAGCTGCGCCATATTGAAGGCGCGTCGCAACGCGTTCAGGAAGACACCCAGAAGTTTGCGCGCATCACGGAAGGTCTCGGTGTTCGCTTCCTCGACTCGGTGATGACTCTGCTGGCGTTTCTGCCTATCCTTTGGGGCTTGTCGGTCCACGTCAAAGAGTTGCCAATTATCGGTGAAGTCTCGCAGGGTCTTGTCTTTGTTGCCATCATCTGGGCTCTCGGCGGCACGGTGTTACTCGGCGCCGCCGGCATCAAGCTGCCTGGCCTTGAGTTCCGCAACCAACGCGTTGAGGCGGCCTATCGCAAGGAACTTGTGATTGGAGAGGATGACATAGACCGGGCGAAGCCGCCGACGGTCAGCGAGCTATTCGGCGATGTCCGCGCCAATTATTTCCGCCTCTATTTCCACTATCTGTACTTCAACGTCGTACGGTACACATATCTTCAGCTTAGCGTTCTGGTGCCCTACATCGCCCTTGCGCCGACTATTGTTGCCGGCACGATCACACTCGGCATTATGCAGCAGATTGTTCGAGCTTTCGGCCGCGTGGAGAGTTCTTTCCAGTTCCTGGTCCACTCCTGGCCGACCATTGTCGAACTGATTTCAA
>JBPCWB010000766.1:0-3230 GCA_051009955.1 Hyphomicrobiaceae bacterium
GGCGGCATTTACACGGGGTTCTTCATTCCCACCTATGCCGGTGCCGTGGGTGCCTTCGGTGCGTTTCTGATCGTGCTTGGCAAGGGCCGCATGAGCCGCAAGATGTTCGTCGACACCTTCAAAGAAGCCGGCGTCACGACGACAACCATCTTCATTATCGTCATTGGCGGCATCCTGCTGGCCCGCTTTCTCACCTACACGGGCCTGATCAGTGAGATTTCCGGATGGCTGCTGGGGCTCGGGCTTCCTCCCTACATGTATCTGCTGGCCTTTGCGGTCACCTATCTGATCTTAGGCATGCTCATCGACCCGATTGCGATCATGGTCATGACGCTGCCCGTCATGTTTCCGATCATGACCGGTGTCGGTTACGACCCCATCTGGCTGGGCGTGATCGCCATCAAGCTCGCGGAGATCTCGCTGATCACGCCGCCGGTTGGCCTGAACGTTTATGTGGTGCGGAGTGCCTCACCCGTCCCTCTGACACTCGAGGACGTGTTTGCAGGGGTCTGGCCTTTCCTATTGCTCGACGTAGTGACGCTGGCACTGCTGATCATCTTTCCAGAGATTGTCCTGTTCCTGCCGCGCCTCATGGTTTGACGCCGGCAGCCCTGCTGAGGCGTCATCCGGGCGTGCGCCAGACCGGCGCCCGCTTGCTCAAAAATGCATCAATTCCTTCGGCAAAGTCCTCTTCGCCGGCCAGAGCAACGGCGGCCTCCAATTCCAGATCCATGCCGTCATCGAATGTCAGTCCGCCTCCCAGGGTCACCGTGCGTCGGATAGCGGCCAGCGCGACAGATGATTTCGCCGACAACTCATCAGCGTAGTCTTGCACGCGTGTGCGCAGTGTCTCCGGCGTCACGACCTCGTCAACCAATCCCCAAGCCCGTGCCTGCTCGGCAACAACCAAATCGCCGGAATACATATACTGAAGAGTTCGTGGTCGCCCGATCAATCGAACCAGCGCCTGAGTGGCGGCAATCGGCGGGATGAACGCAATCTGGATTTCCGGCTGGCCCAGCCTTGCATCGCTTGCCGCAAACCGAACGTCGCAATGCAGCGTCATTTCCAGACCGCCACCGACCGCTGTACCGTTGATCGCGGCAAGCAGAGGCTTGGGAGATGCTCGCAGCGTCCTGGCAATGCGGTGGCATTGTCCCACCCACGCGCGCATGCCGTCGGACGTCATGCCGCGAAAGACAGTCAGATCAGCCCCTGCGCTGAAGTAGTTATCACGCGCACTCGCGAGCACGATGACGCGGACCGCCGGATTCTCTATGGCCGCCGTCAGAGCAGCGTGGACTTCGTCGACCATCTGGCGGTTGAAGGCATTGACGGGTGGTCGATTGAATTCGAGCCAGAGCGTTGACCGCACGACCGTGCTGCGGACAAATTGATAATTGAACATCGCCGACGTTCCAAGTTTGCTTCGTTCGATCAGCCGCTCCCGCAATTCAGGAGCACTCCGTCAACCTGCTTCCCAGAACCGTGCCGGTTCACCCTGGGCCGCGCCGAGGATTTCACCGTCCCACATAGCTTTGTGGCCACGCACGACGGTCCCAATGGGCCACCCCGTGACGGTTTCGCCGTCGAACGGGGTCCAACCGCACTTGCTCGCGATCCGATCGTTGCTGATTGTTTCGCGGCGAGCCAGATCGACAATCGTTAGATCTGCATCATAGCCAACCGCGATACGCCCCTTTCCAGCGAGACCGAAGATCCGCTGCGGTCCATGACTTGTCAGGTCGACAAAACGTTCAAGGCTCAAGCGTCCGGCGTTGACGTGATTGAGCATAATCGGAACCAGGGTTTGGACGCCCGTCATTCCGGAATGAGATTCCGGATACTCGTGCTTCTTTTCCTCAATTGTATGCGGAGCATGGTCAGAGCCCAGAACATCAATCGTCCCATCCTGGATGGCGAGCCAGAGCCGCGCCTGGTGCCGGTCGTCGCGGACAGGTGGGTTCATTTGGGCCAGCGTTCCCAGCCGCTCGTAGCAATCTGGCGCAACCAGTGTCAGATGATTGGGCGTGACCTCAACACTGGCCCATGCCCGATGATCCGCCAGATAATCCATTTCCTCCGCCGTCGAGATGTGCAGTACATGCACCCGCCGACGATACTTTTCCGCCAGCGTTACGAGCCGGCGGGTCGCAATCAATGCCGCCTTGGGATCGCGCCATTCCGGATGTGACGTCGGATCACCACTGCGCCGCACATCTTCCCGCTCGATCAGCCGCTCCTCATCCTCAGCATGAAAAGCCGCGCGCCTCCCGAGGCGTGCAATGATCTTCTCGAGGGAGGCTTCATCGTCGACCAGTAGGTTACCCGTCGACGACCCCATGAAGACTTTGATACCGGCCGATGCCTCAAGTGTTTCAAGCTGTGGAATGGCATCAATATTCTCGCGCGTCCCGCCGACGTAAAAAGCGAAGTCGCAGAACATCCGGTGACGGGCGCGCGAGACCTTGTCGGCCAGAGTTTCGGGCGAAGTCGTCAACGGCACCGTGTTGGGCATTTCGAAGACTGTCGTTACACCGCCAAGCACGGCGGCCCGGCTTCCCGTCTCGAGATCTTCCTTATGATCAAGACCTGGCTCGCGGAAATGCACCTGACTGTCGATGACGCCGGGCAGGATATGAAGCGACGTGCAGTCGACAACATCCGCCGCCAGAGCCTCCTGCAGGCGGCCGATAGCCGTGATCCGACCGCCGCGAATGCCCACATCGCGCACGCCCGCGCCGTCATGATTGACGACGGTGCCACCACGCAACACCAGATCAAATGCTCTTGACATAGCTTGCCACTCCTGTCGCCTCAGTCTTCCGACAGATTGTCGGAGAACTGTTTGGCCGCGCTTGTCAGGACAACCGCTGCAATCTACTTAAATGTGCTAGCAGGAACTGATCGGACAGCAAAGAACGATGTCGACAGCCAAACTAGCACACCTCACCGACCGCGGCGTCATGCGGATCGCCGGTAGCGATGCCGTGACATTGCTTGACGGGCTGGTGACGAATTCCTTGGGCTCCCTGGATACGCACGCCGCAATCCACACCGGTCTCCTCAGCCCGCAAGGCAAGATCCTCTTTGACTTCTTCATCGTACCTGAAGGCGACGGTCTCCTCGTGGAGACCGAGCGCTCCCAGATCCAAGGCCTGACGCAACGCCTCACGTTCTACCGACTACGCGCTGACGTGACATTCGAGGACCTGTCGGACGCACTTGCC
>JBPCWB010000767.1:0-3194 GCA_051009955.1 Hyphomicrobiaceae bacterium
ATACACCTTTTGACAGATACATGCGCAGCCTCAATCACAATGCTCAGACTTAATTGATGTACAGGCAACTGAGATATTCGAGTGACACTTTCCGGAGGAGGATGGGGATCGCCAGCAACGCCCGGACGAAAAACAGGTCCACCATTTACTATTAGCGGTCCACTCGGCACTCCCATTGGTCGGTTTCTGACGTCGACCAAAGTCTCAACGGTATAGGACTATCGGCATAGACATCTGACGCCTGATGACCGTGCTGAGTTCCGTCCCGAGCGGAAACTGGCGCGCTCCCCGTTCGGTTGCCATATTGGCTCACTTTGCTTGCTCTCAGCCGCGGCTTGACCAACAGTCATTTGACGCGAAGTGCACGGATTCGACGCGCCACGTCGTCGGCTGCGCCAGCTCTGCGAACTCGACGGAAACAGCATCAGTGACACTGCGAAAGCGCATCAACGACAGCAAGGCCGGCCCATTGATCAAAGATCAAAGCATCATGGTCCACGTCTTGCTGTTGACCGCAATCGTTGCGACGTCCCTGTTGGCCTTCACAGGTTCGCGGGTCGTCTTCTCAGCGGTTCTGGGCTATGCCATGCTGCTCATCGCGATGGAAGATGCGCGCCGCTTCATCGTACCTGACGCCTTGTCTCTGCCAGCCATACCGATCGGGCTTGTTGCTGCCGGCGCATATGCACCAACGGGGGTAGAGCCGTTAACCGTACTCGCACACCTGGCTGCCGCCGTGTTCGCCGCGACGGCGCTGTACGCCGTTCGGTTCGGCTACCAGCGACTGCGCAATCGGGAAGGCTTGGGGCTGGGAGACGTCAAGCTGGCGGCCGTGGCAGGAACCTGGACCGGGCCCGACTGGCTCAGCCTGTGTTTGCTCTTCGCGTGTGCCGCCGCGCTAACATATGTCCTGGCTCGGTCGCTTGTCGGTGAACAAACGATGTCGCGAACGACCGCTATTCCATTCGGGACTTTTTTTGCACCGGCGATCTGGTTGGCCTGGGCTCTGTCGCAGTTCGCCGCGACTTAGGTTGTCTTCGCAGACCGGCGCATCTCCAACGCTGTTACTTGGCTGGCGACATGCCCCGAGACCCGTCGAACAGACGATGGCGATCATCGTCAAACTTCAGCACCCGTCGTCTGCGACGATCATCCGGTGCCAAAGATCCCAACCGGGCGCGAATCTCGTCTGCAATCCGGGTGGCGTCGGCAGCATCGCGAATGACCCGCGGCTGGATGAACAGGACCAGCTCCGTGCGGGCACCCTTGTCGTCGGTCTTTCCAACGGCGTCGCCGACCACCGGCACGCGCTCCAGCACGGGTATGCGATTGGCAAACTTGTTGGTCTGCTCGCTCACCAGGCCACCCATGACGACCATCTGACCGCTATACACCGAGATGGTACTGACGATCCGCCGTTGCGAGATCGTCGGGGTCAATGAACCCGGCGTCGTAGAGGCGACAGAGCTATTCTCTTGCTCGACCTCCATCGTGACCAATCCATCGGAATTAATCTGCGGCGTGACCCTGAGGATGACACCGGTCTTGCGAAACTCGATATCGTTGACGATGGGCGCCGCCGGGTCGGTCACGCTAACGGCCTGCCGGGTCGCGATGGGCACATCATCCCCGACTTGTATAACCGCCGTACTATTGTTGACGACAACGACGCTCGGCGATGAAACAAGTCGGACACTGGTTTTGTTCGACAAGGCATCGAGAATGACCTTCGGCGTAGAAGGCAAGCCAACAATGAAATTCAATCCGGGAAACGACGGTTGTATCGTCAGCGATGTCCCGTTTGAAAAGCCCAAGACACCGCTTTCGGATGACAGTTTGTTGGTCTCCTCGAGGAAGGCCTGCACGCCGTAGCGCAAATTGTTGTTGAGCTGCACCTCGGCCAGTGTGGCTTTGATCAACACCTGGGCTGCCGGCTGATCCAGGCGGCCAAGAAGATTCACGATCTTGCGGTACTCCCGCAGAGAGGCGGCAATCAGGAGCTTGTTCTGAACGTCATCCGCAACAACCCGAACACCGCCCTTGCCGACGGAGGTGCCCGCACTTTGCAGAATCTCGCCATCAGCTGCCAATGAGGCCGTGCCACTGTCCCCGGATGCCGTCGTAGCGGATGTACCGGCCAGGACTGTCGTACTTGATGGAGAACGGGCGATCGCAGAAGTCGAACTCGGCGTCACCTCTGCTTCGGGCGCGATGCCCTCGCCAGTATCTCCCGAGAACATCTTGTTGACGATGTCGGCCAGGCGCGAGGCCTTCGCATGTTCCACACGATAGACGTAGAAGCCCCCGGCGATCGGACTGGCCTTGTCCAGCCGTTTGATCCACATCCCGGCTTCTTCCAGCAGGTCCTGCTTCTCGGTCAAAACGAGAACGCCGTTTAGACGTTCGATCGGCTCAAATCGAATGAGTTTCTCCCGCTCGCCGCCCTGCTGCGATTGGAAGATGTTGGTCAGTTCGGCAATCAGTTTCTGCGGCTTGGCATAGAGCAGACGATAAATCCCGGCCGATTGACCGCGCAGCCAGTTGACATCGAAAGAGCGCGCCACGTCGATCAAATTGGCACGTTCGGCTGATGTGCCACGGATCAGCAGGAGATTGCCGGCAGCCTCCGCGCGAAGACGTCCGGGAGGCGCAACGTACGACGCCAACAATCGCACCATCTTAGAGGTCGCGACATGTCTCAAGGGCAGCGCCGTGATACCATACCCAGGTCCGACCCGGCCACTTTCCGTCGCATAATCGACGCGGCTACCACTGCCAACTCGAATAGTTGCATTCGGCACGATCCGATAGCCGCCGCCATTGCGGATCATGGCAGCCCGGTTCATTTGCAATACGGTCTCGAGCAGGCCCAACAGTTCATCTCGGGTCAGGCGCTCCGGCGAGGACAGCGTTACCCTGCCCTTTACGTTGGGATCCAGAACGTAGCCGATCTTCAGCGTATCGAGCAGGATGACCCGCACCACCTCGGAGAGTTCAGCATCATTGAAGCTGACCTGATAAACGCCATTTGCCCGCTTCGATGAGGACTTCTCAGTGCTCCCCGTTCGAATGGTCGGATCTCCGCGATATTCCGATATGCGTGGTCCCCAATTCTCAGGCAGCGGATATTCCGTTTTGATGTCTCCGGTCGGCTTTGGCTTGGCCCCTTGCTGCTCGTCGTAGACAAGTTGCTC